>JAIRMD010000201.1 GCA_031258915.1 Prevotellaceae bacterium | reverse complement strand
GCTGGCGAGCTGCACCTCGGTGCCCCTTTCGCCGAAGCTCTTCATGAACAGGTAGTCGTTGAGCGGGTTTAATCTGGCTGTCTCCATCGGAAGCTTGGTTAATCTTTAGCAGCGCAAATATAGCGCACTTTTTTCTAAAAAGCAACAAAATATTTCTGCGCTTGCCTCAGAGTTTAGGTGCACACCCCAGCAACCATGTCGTGAGGGAAGGAATAATATGCTTCCATAATAATTTTAGTAGCGGCGGCGGCTTTTTTGGAGTGCGCTGAGCTCAGGCGAGAACTTTTGATAGTGTCATAAATTGGTGGCGCAAAAAACCTCATTTACACCTAATTTTAATAACAGAACAACCTCAGTAGCAGATGGATATAGTATAAACAATAATCTTATTGCCTCATTAAATTAAATGGCTTGTAATCAGCGATAATACTTGCCGTATCACGCAATTTATGACACTATCGCTCCTCGCCGGTGGTAACGTTTGTGTGGCACGGCGGCGATCCGCTGCTGGCGGGGTTGGACTATTTTCGCCTTGCCGTGAAGCTCCAGCGGAAGTGCGCCGACGGCGAAAAAACAAGAATGCGCTGTGCGAGGGCTACAAGCTCTTCTTTGCCCACGTAGAGCCCTACATGAAGTACATGGCCGAGCTGTTGCTGCGGGAGCAGGCGCCCGCGCTGGTCATGCCCTGGGCGCAAGCGCGAGCGGAGGAAGCTCGCAGGGCAAGCGGCAGCACCGGCGAGCTGCCTCACCCTGACAAACGCTAAAATCCCCTCTCGACAAGCCTTTCGCCAACCCGCTGAAGATGCGCGTCGGCGCTGTGCAGGGTGCGTTAGGTAAAAAAAAATCAGAAATGGTAGCCAAAGGCTACGTTCGAGTACACGTTGTACATGGGGAAGCTGATGCCGGTAAAATCTTTCGCAAAAATAGTGTGCAGCCCCCAGCTAACGTCAAGCGAGACCACCAAGTGCCGAAAAGCGTTCCACTCCACGCCACCAAGTGCGCCGAAATCGTGCCTGCTCAGCTCGCTCGAAAACTCATACGGCGTAGGCTCTTCCATTTTCATGTTGCGCTCAAATCCGGGGTTGCCCTGCCTGAAGTGCCCCGCGTAGGCCGCTCCGGTAAACGAAGGGTCGAGCAGGCAGGCGTAGTAGCCCCCCAGCCGTACGTTGAGCGACGCAAGCAGGCGGTAGTGCAGCGCAAGCGGGATGTTGAGGTACCCGTTTTTCACCTTTGTCTCCACCTCGCCGGTGAACAAGCCCGACAGCTCTCCATCCTCCGTGCGCAGGCGCATGGCGTACTCCTTTACGCGGGCAACGGTAGTCATGCCCTTGTTCTCAAACCTTACGCCGGACGAAATGCCCCACCGCGCATCGAGCCAGCGCACCACGTCGGCTTCGATGCTGAGCGAAATAAGCGGGTTGAACGATTTAATTTCCCGCACCTGCGCCGGAATACCCATAGGGGAGGTACCCCCAATGTTGACGCCGGCCTTTACCTTAAAGTCAAATTCTCTCCACGAATTTTCCTGCGAAAAGCCGCTCAGCGTAAGCAAAATGAGCAGCAAACATGAGTATGTGTGCTTCATGGTCATGCTAATAGTTGATTACTTTTACCTCGTCCACAATAAGCGTGCTGCCCACCTTTCCGGCGTAGATGACTTTTTTTGTAGGATGTCCGGCGGCATCGTACTCCGGCGTGCCTCCGCGCGCGCTCGACGAAAATACTATCGCCAGCTTGTACCTGTGGTTTGGGTCTTCAAAGTCCGGCTCGTGCTTATACGCCCCAAACTCAATGCTGAACTCGTGAAAGTCGTCGCCGTCGGTTGGCGAGCCGTCGGGAAGCTCGGCGCGGGCAAGGATTCGCGGCGAGATGTTGATGTCGTAGGCGGTGAGCGTTACGTCGCTGCTGCCATTGTCGCAGCGGTAGAATACGGCGTAAATGCTGCACGAGTCGGGGCGGTCAACCTCCGCGCCGTTGTAGCTGTACTTTCCGCTGCCCTCGCGATACTTGTAGTAGCCTTGTACGCAGCGCGGCTTGCGCTTATACCTGCGCCCAAACTCTGTGGCCTCCAGCGTACTCGACAGGGCTTTGCTGATGTTGAAGTTCCCCAAAAAGAAGTTGCCCGACCATACCGGCACGTTTATAAGGAAAATTTGCCCGCCCAGCTTGGTTTCCAGTTTTACGGCGTTGCCTTTTTTGCCGAAGTCTACCATTTGGCTGGGGTAGTTTTCGGGGATTTTTTCTTTTCCGAGTATTCCCAAGCCCATGCTTACGCCAGCGTTGCCGCTGCTCCAGTCGGCATCTTTCAGGGTGTGGTAGCCGTCGCCGGTTACTTTCCAGCCTTCAAAGGGGAAAAAAACGGTATCGCCGTTGTACTCCTGCGCCAAGTTGAAGGTGTAGGTTTTGGATGATTTTTTGTTTTCGGCGGTTACCACATACTCTACGGTATTTAAATTAACCGGTACGTTCAGCGGCGGCATGATGGTGGCGCCTTTGGATACTTCAATTTGCGGGCAGATGTCCAAGAGCGATAGCCAATGCTTGCTCTCCACCTTGATGTAAATGCTGTTGTCTTCGTTGAGGTTCTTTTCTAAGCACGTAAT
>JAIRMD010000182.1 GCA_031258915.1 Prevotellaceae bacterium | reverse complement strand
CTTGCCACGGCGTTTTGCAGCTGCGGGTTGTCCGCGCTCAGCGCAATTTTGGTTTGCGAATTAATAACAAATTCGCCCGATTTTAGCGTGCATTTTTCCGGCAGGGGAATAATGTTTGCGGCCTTGTTTTTTTGGGCAAAAAGGGTGGCTGTGCACAGCGCAGCGCAGCCAAGCAGTAAAATTTTCTTTGTCATGATTTTTGTTGTTTTGTTGTTTTGTTGTTTTGCTTTTTGAACTTCGATTAATGGTAGCGTTTATTTGTCAGTTTTGTCACAAGTAAAATTATTAGGTTACCCCGCGCAAGGATGTAGCATCAGCTACTTTTGAGGATGCTCTCCACCTTTTCAACCGGCAAATCGGTTAGCTCTGCAATATCCGTAGCGGACTTCCCTTTTTGGTGCAGCTTCAAAACATACTCGCGCTCACCCTCAGCTCTACCTTCGGCCTTACCCTTGGCCTCACCCTTGGCCTCACCTTCGGCGAAGCTCGCATCAAGGAACATTTTTTCCTTGAGAACGTAATCCCAGTAGCGCTCATACACCGCCAGCTCTTCCTCTGTGTAGGCACCTACTTCGCACATCGTTACGGCGCTGCCTACCGCCTCGTCCTCCTGCAAGTCTTGGGGAACTTGGGTGCAGCTGTCATAAACTTCCCGCAAAAAGCGCAGCCACAGCACCGCCATCCGGCGGTCAACCCACCGATCCGGCTTGAACTTCGGCAGCTCCACCAGCACCAGCTCTATCCCATTTATTACCTCGTTGGTGTTTTGCCGGTTGGACATCTGGTAGCGGTGGTAGAACTCGCCTGTCTTACGGTCGAACACCTCGTTGAGGATGCCCAACCCGTACACCGGCTGTAGGGTGCCGTATAGCGCCTTGCGCTGTAGCTGATCGGAGTAAACTTTCGAGGCGTTGTAGAGCATCCGGTTGGGGAACGCGGAGCTCCACTCCATCTGCATTTCCACGATGAACTGCCGACCGTAGTTATCCTTGCAGCGCACGTCCACAATCGAAAACTTCCTGAGCGGGTTTTCAGGCACCATCTCCGGCGAGAGGTACTCAAGGCTAACTATTTTGCGACCCTCCTCCAGCGGCATGAGCGCGTTGAGAAAGCTGATGAGCAGCTTCGGGTGCCCCCCAAAGATGCGCTTAAAAACCAAATCGTTCTTCGGATCAAGATACTTTGCCATGACCTAATCTTTTTTTTAGTTCAACGCCGTAAAGATAGCGTTTTTTTGATTCTCTGCGCTGCTTTTACTGCCCCTTCTTCACCGGCTGAATGAAGTAGGCGTAGCGGTAGGAGTCGTACTTTACGCGGTATTGCCCCAGCGGCAGCGCCCCCCAGCTGCTGATACCGCCCACCCCCATTTGGCGGTAGTCCACGTTGAGGTATACTTCGCTGCGCTTGGTCAGCTCGCCGGCGTGGTGCTGGTTTCTATCCTTTTCGGGGTCTAAGTCGTCGATGGAGTAGAACAGCGCCGAAAACGCTATGGGCAGCTCGCCCGTTATCTTCAGCCCGTTCCCCTTCTTGTCGGTCAGCGTGAGCCAGCGCACGTCGGTTTTGTTGCCGGTTTCCTGCGGGCGCACGTAGGGGAAGAACTGCTCGTCAACGGTGCTTTTGTATAGGCCTACGTTGGCCGAGTAGCAGCGGTCTATGTAGTTTTCCCATGGCCCCCGCCCGTAGTAGGTCAGGTTGCTGTACTGCTTGGGGACGACGAAGCACGCGCCGAACTTCGGCATCATCGGGTGCTCGCCCTTGATTTTTTCAAAGCTGTTCACCACGGCAATCGTTCCGCTGCCGTCAACGGTGTAGGTTTGCGTAAGCTTGGCGTCGCCGCCCAGCAGCGATTTTTCGGCAACAATTTTGTAGGCTTCGCCCTCCTGCGTAACCTTTACCGTCGTAGGCTCTGCTTTGCCTGCGTCGCGCCACACGCGCAGCTTGTCGTTCAGCTGTGCGCCGTGGTCGTTGTCGGTCATGGGGCGCCAGAAGTTGATTTGCCCGCCGCCGCTGCCTATCAGCTTTTGTCCGTTGTACGTGTAGCTTTTGATGGTGCCCGTTGCCAAGTCAAACGTAACCGAAAAGTTTTTGCCCTTGCCCGTCCACTCCGTTGCCGTTTGCGCTGCCGCAAGCGGCGCAGCCGACGGCGCAACGACGGGCGGCGCAAAGGGCGAGAGGGCAAGCTGCTCGTCGGCCACCGCAAAGTCCTTGGGCAGGAAAGGCTCGGCGGCCTTTAGCCTGTAGCTCACGTTCAAAAAATACTCCTTGCCCGACGGCTGGCGGGCGTAGGTAACGGGTAGCTTCACCTTTGCCGTTTGCCGGGGGGCTACGCTAAGGTTATCCACCCGCCCCGACTGCACGGGTGCTCCGTCTTCGAGCAGCGCCCAGGCGAGGTAGTAGCTGCTCATATCGCGGAAGAACGCCTTATTCTTCACCTCTACCTCGTAATTTTGCTCGCTCGTCAGCGCCGTGCCGATGTTCTGGTACACCTTTTTCACCTCGTGCGCCCCCGGGTTGGGTATTCTGCCCGGGTTCACAACGCCGTTTATCAAAAAGTTGCGGTCGTTGCCTTTGCCCTCGAACACCGATGCAGGCTCAAAGTCGCCGCCGTAGGCGTAGAAAGTTTTGCCGCTGCGCGTAACCTGTAGCCCCTGGTCTATCCAGTCCCAGATGAATCCGCCCTGTAGGGTTGGGTAGTTCGGGTCTTCTATCACCTCCCAGTACTCCCTGAAGTTGCCGAGGCTGTTGCCCATAGCGTGGGCGTACTCCGAGGCAATCATGGGGCGGTCGGTGAAGTTCTCCGCGTACCAGCGAAATCCATTCGGGCTGGGGTACTGCGGCACGTAAATATCGGTATTCCACTCGTGCACGGTGCGCTCGTACTGCACGGGGCGGAGCGTGTCGGCTTTTTTCAGCGCTATGTATGCGTTGTAAAAGTTGTAGCCGTTGCCGGCCTCGTTGCCCAGCGACCAGAAAGTAACGCAGGGGTAGTTTTTGTCGCGCTCGTACATGCGCATCACGCGGTCGAGGTGCGCCTTTAGCCAGCGGTAGTTGTTGCCCAGCGTTTTGTCCAAGCTGTAGTACAAGCCATGCGATTCGATGTTGGCCTCGTCGCAAACGTAAATTCCGTACTCGTCGCACAGCTCGTAGAACAGCGGCGCTGCCGGATAGTGAGAGTTTCGCACGGCGTTGATGTTGAGCTGCTTCATCAGCTCGATGTCCCTGCGCATGTCGGCCTCCGAGATGACGTGCGCCGTCAGCGGGTCGTGCTCGTGGCGGTTTACGCCTTTGATGAGCACGGGCTGCCCGTTGACCAGCACCTGCGCGTTTTTGATTTCGACGGTGCGGAAGCCTACGCGCACGGGAATCACCTCCAGCGTTTTACCGTCGTCGTCCTGCAGGGTGATGTACAGCGTGTAGAGGTTGGGCGTTTCTGCCGACCACGTCTTTACGTCCGGCACTTGAGCGGCGAGCACAAACTTGTTGTTGGCATCGGAGATAGTTTTTTTTATCCGAAGGTCAACAACGTTTTTTCCGTTAGCGTCAACCACCTGTGCGTTCACCTGAATTGGCACATTTGCTTTTTCGTTTTTCTTCAGCTCGTAGTTAATCACCTCCACCGAGAGGTTGAAAATGCCATTTTGGTAGTTTTCGTCGAGCTTGCTAATGACTTTAAAATCGCGAATATCCAGCTTGGGCGTTGCGTACAGGTACACGTCGCGCTCAATGCCCGATATGCGCCAAAAGTCCTGACATTCGAGGTAGCTGCCAATGCTCCAGCGATACACCTCGAGGGCTACCGTATTTTCGCCCTCGCGCAGGTAGGGGGTGATGTCAAACTCCGCCTCCAGCTTCGAGTCCTCGCTGTAGCCTACGTACTGCCCGTTAATCCAAATGTAAAACGCCGACTTCACCGCGCCCAAATGGATAAACACCTGCCGTCCGCTCCACGACGGCGGCAGGGTGAACGTGCGGCGGTAGGAGCCAACAGGGTTGTAGCCCGACGGGATGTTTTCGGCAAGCTTGTTGGGGTCGAGCTTGGCGTACGGCGCGCCAAACTCAAACGGGTGGTTTACGTAGATGGGGTAGCCGTAGGTTTTGCCGGTGCTGTTGAACTCCCAGTTGGCGGGCACCTGAAAGCTATCCCAGCCCGACACGTCGAACGAATCTTTGTAGAAGTCCTCCGGGCGCAGCGAGGGGTTCTCCACCCACTTGAACTTCCACGCGCCGTTGAGCGATTGGAAGTAGGCCGATTGCTCCTTTTTGCGGCCTTCGGCGAGTGCTCGCGTTTCGTAGGCAAACGCGCTCGCCCGCATGGGCATACGGTTGACGTTGGTTACTGCTACGTCCTGCCACTCCTTGAGCGTAGCGGCGCTACTTTGCTTTGCCTGCTGAGCGCAAACATCGCTGCCAGAAACAGACGTGATGGCAGCGCAGAAAAAAATTTTTTTTATCATAGATGAAATTGCATAATTATGTACACTAAACATCATAGCAGCAAAGCATTACCAAATTAAATTCAAATGGATAATTTTCATGCGGTGCGCCAAACTCTGCTGCTATGTGCCAAATATTTTCCCTACAAATGTAATTACAAATGCCATACCAACTCCATTTTCTTAATTAAGGATTTAATTAATATGTATAATTTAACAGTAACTTTCGCCGGAGCGCTACACCTCATCCGAGAAATACGCCTTTGGCAGCTGCCTCAGGTTGTAGCGCGAAGCCATCACCTCGCCGTAGGCGCCGGCGGTGCGAATGGCGATAAGGTCGCCGCGCTGCGCCTGCAAAAGCGTAACGTCTCTACCAAAAACATCGCTGCTTTCGCAGATAGGGCCTACCACGTCGTACGCTTTTTGGTCGGTGCGCTGCGGGGTGATATTCTCTATTTTGTGGTATGCGCTGTAGAGGGCAGGGCGGATAAGGTCGGTCATGCCGGCATCGACAACCACAAAATTCTTTTTTTGCAGCTCTTTTACGTACAGGCACTTGGTGATTAGCGAACCGCACTGCGCTGCAATTGAGCGCCCCAGCTCGCAGCGCAGCTTTTGCCCTGTGCGCAGCTTGATGTGCCGGTTTAGCGTGGCGAAGTAAGCTGCAAATTCGGGAATGATGTTTTCTTCGGGATGCTCATAGTTCACGCCCAAGCCGCCGCCCACGTTCACGTGCTCCACCCTCACCCCGACCCGCTCCAGCTGCTCCTGCAGCTCGTTTACCTTCGCACATAACTCTATAAACGGCTCAAAGTCTGTTATCTGTGAGCCGATATGAAAATGTATGCACACCAGCTTCAGGTTGGCCATTTGCGTTACCTTTTTTGCCACATCGTTCAGCTGCCACAGGTTGATGCCAAACTTGTTTTCGTCCAGCCCCGTGGTGATGTGAGCGTGCGTGTGCGCATCTACGTTAGGGTTGATGCGTAGCGCAACCTGCGCTACCGTCCCCTTGGCGGCGGCCAGCGCATTTATCACCTCGAGCTCCTGCTCCGATTCGCAGTTGAACGAAAAAATCCGGCGGTCTATGCCCAAGTTAATTTCGTCGTCGCGCTTTCCGACGCCCGCAAACGCAATGCTCTGCGGCGCGAATCCGCAGTCGAGCGCGCGCTGCACCTCTGCGCCGCTTACGCAGTCGGCCCCAAAGCCCATGCCGCTGAGCACGCGCAGCAGCTTCTCGTTGGCGTTGGCTTTGAGCGCGTAGTGGATAGCGTAGCCATACTTTTGTGCTTCGCTTAGCGCAACCTGCGCCGTGCGCCGAAACAGCTCTACATCGTAAAAGTAGAATGGGGTAGGAATGGAGCGAAACTTTTCTATCGGAAAAAACATTTTAACTTTATATTTAATAGTTTACCATCTGGAATCAAAACAACTTTTCATTCAGCGCTTCCAGCGCCGGTTTTTTATACGTGCTATCCACCAGCAAGCTGATGTTGTACCGGCTTCCGCCAAACGAGATCATGCGGATGGGAATATCCGCAAGCGCGTTGAAGATTTTTGCCGCCAAGCCTTTGCTCTCCGAAATTTTATTGCCCACAACGCAGATGATCGTCATGCTCGAATCGACCTCTACGATGCCAAAATGCTTGAGCTTATCTACGATTGGGCTTAGGTGCGAGGTGTCGTCAATTGTCAGCGACACGGCCACCTCAGAGGTTGTAATCATGTCGATAGGCGTTTTGTAGTCTTCGAACACCTCGAAAATTTGGCGGATAAAACCGTACGCAAGCAGCATACGCCCCGACTTGATTTTGATGGCCGTAATGTTGTCTTTGGCAGCCACCGCCTTGATGCTATCCGGTTGTGTTTCGGTGCTGATGAGCGTACCGAAGGCCGTCGGGTCCATCGTGTTTTTTATCCACAGCGGGATTTTGGATTCTTGCAGCGGAAGGACGCAGGCTGGGTGCAGGATTTTTGCGCCGAAGTACGCCAGCTCCGAGGCTTCGTCAAACGAGAGGTGCGGTATGGCGTGCGTTTTTTCGACCACGCGCGGGTCGTTGTTGTGAAATCCGTCAATATCCGTCCATATCTGCACCTCCTCTGCGCCAATGGCAGCGCCAATGATGGAGGCAGAGTAGTCGCTGCCGCCGCGCTTGAGGTTGTCTATTTCGCCCAGAAAGTTGCGGCAGACGTAACCCTGCGTGATGAACAGCCTGCAATCGGGGTGCTGCGCCAGCTCACGCTTCAGCAGCTCGCGAATGAAGTACATGTCGGGTTCGTCGCGCTGATCTTTGCGCAT
>JAIRMD010000151.1 GCA_031258915.1 Prevotellaceae bacterium | reverse complement strand
TGTGTGTGTGTGTGTGTGTGTGTGTGTGTGTGTGTGTGTGTGTGTGTGTGTGTGTGTGTGTGTGTGTGTGTGTGTGTGTGTGTGTGTGTGTGGTTGGGGCGTATTGCATACGCCCTGTGCGTGTAGTTGGGGCAAGGCATGCCTTGCCCGTACAGTACGCACGTACGGTTAGCCGGCAGGGGCAAAGCGCACCTTGCCTCTACGCCGCTTTCGGGCAAGCTGCCCGAAGTCTTTCCACTCCGATGTGAAGCTTGTTTCGTCATGTTTTCAATCAGCCTGCGAGCATTGAGCTTTTTATACCGCGCAAAAGTAGCAAAAAAATATCACAAAACAAAAAAAAACAGGTGCATTTCCTTTCATGTATGTTTTGTATCTCTAAAATAAATGTTCTACCTTTGCGCTACGTAACGCTTAAAAGATTATACCGGTATGAAATCGCTAACCGCAACTGAGTTTTTTTTCCCAAAGCAAACGGCCTTCTACAGGGGCAAAGTTCGCGATGTGTACACCATTGACGGCAAGTACTTGGTGATGGTTGCCACCGACCGCATTTCGGCATTCGATGCGGTGCTGCCCAAGGGTATTCCGTTCAAAGGGCAAGTGCTGAACCAGCTCGCAGCAAAATTTCTGGACGCTACGGGCGATATATGCCCAAGCTGGAAAATAGCCTCGCCCGACCCTGTGGTTACGGTGGGCTACCGGTGCGAGCCGTTTGCCGTGGAGATGATAGTGCGCGGCTACCTGTGCGGCAGCGCATGGCGCGCCTACAGGAGCGGCGCGCGCGAGCTGTGCGGCGTGAAGCTGCCGGAGGGTATGCGCGAAAATCAGAAATTCCCGGCGCCCATCATCACCCCAACAACCAAAGCCGGGCAGGGGCTGCACGACGAAAATATTGCGAGGGGTGAAATCCTTGCACGAAATATCGTAAGCCGCAGGGACTACGAGCAGCTCGAAGAGTACGCGCTCGCGCTGTTCCGGCGCGGCGCGGCGCTTGCAGCGCAGCGCGGCCTCATGCTGGTCGATACCAAGTACGAGTTTGGCAAGCGCGGCGGCGAGGTTTACCTGATTGACGAAATACATACGCCCGACTCCTCGCGCTACTTCTACGCCGAGGGCTACCGCGAGCGATTCGAAAAGGGCGAGCCGCAAAAGCAGCTCTCGAAAGAGTTTGTGCGCGAATGGCTCATGGAAAACGGCTTTGAGGGTAAGGCCGGGCAGCGCATCCCTGAAATGACGGACGAAATTGTGGAGAGCATCGGCAAGCGGTACGTGGAGCTCTTCGAAAGCATTACCGGCGACAAGTTCTGCGGCGCGGAGTACTCCGATGGCATCTACGAGCGGATTGAAGAAAATGTCAAAAATCTGCTGAGCAGGCTGAGGGAGAGTTAATAACTAAAAGTTAATAACTAAAAGTTAAGAGGTAAGAGTTGAGAGTTTTTCAATGAATATAAGGACAGATTTTTTGGTAATCGGCTCGGGGGCGGCGGGGCTGAGCTACGCGCTCAAGGTAGCAGACTTCGGCAAGGTTACGCTCATCGCCAAGAGTACGCTGGAGGATAGCAACACCAGCTTTGCGCAGGGCGGCATCTCGGCGGTAACGTACAGCCCCGATTCGCTTGAGAAGCACGTGCAGGATACGCTTATCTGCGGTGCCGGCATGTGCAACGAGGAGGTGGTGCGCATGGTTGTGAGCGAAGCACCCAAGCAAATAGAGCAGCTGGTGCGGTGGGGCGCCGAGTTTGACCGCAACAACAAGGGCTGCTACGACCTTGCCCGCGAGGGCGGGCACAGCGAGCGCCGCATCCTGCACCACAAGGATGCCACCGGAGCAGAGATTCAGCGCTCGCTCATGCGCCAGGCCAAGGCGCACAGGAACATTGAGATTCTCGAGCGCCACTTTGCCGTTGACCTCATCACGCAGCACCACCGGGGAAAAATGGTTCGCCGCTACAACACCGACGTTGAGTGCTACGGTGCCTACGTGCTCAACCTGCAAACGCAGCGGGTAGAGGCTTTTTTGGCAAAAGTAACGGCGCTGGCTACGGGCGGCGCGGGCAACGTTTACCACACCACCACCAACCCCGCTGTGGCTACCGGCGATGGCGTGGCTATGGTTTACCGGGCAAAGGGGGTGGTGGAAAACATGGCCTACATGCAGTTTCACCCCACGGCGCTTTACACTCCGGGCGAGCGCCCCTCGTTCCTCATCTCTGAGGCCATGCGTGGATTTGGCGCTGTGCTGCGCACGCAGGACGGCAAAGAGTTCATGCAAAAGTACGACGAGCGCGGACCGCTCGCGCCGCGCGATGTCGTGGCGCGAGCCATCGACAACGAAATGAAAACGCGCGGCGACGACTTCGTTTACCTCGACGTAACGCACAAGAACGCCGACGAGGTTATCCGCCACTTCCCCAACATCCATAAAAAATGCCTCTCCGTTGGCGTTGATATTACCAAAGATTTTGTTCCGGTGGCGCCGGCAGCTCACTACATGTGCGGCGGCGTGCGCGTAAGCATGGACGGGTGTTCGTCCATACGCAACCTCTACGCCATTGGCGAAACCTCGTGCACAGGGCTGCACGGCGCCAACCGGCTTGCCTCCAACTCGCTCATCGAAGCGGTGGTGTACGCCGACCGAGCTGCGCGACATGCGCTGCAAAGCGTAAAAAACATTGCAATTCAGGAGGGGATACCCGATTGGGATTACGAGGGCACGTCGCACCCCGAAGAGATGGTTCTCATCACGCAGAGCTACCGCGAGGTGCAGCAAATCATGAGCTACTACGTGGGCATTGTGCGCTCCAACATCCGCCTTGAGCGGGCGTTTGCAAGGCTCGGCATCATCCACAAGGAGACCGAGCAGCTCTACCGCACCTCAACGCTAACGCAAAACCTGTGCGAGCTGCGCAACCTCATCCAGATAGGGTACCTCATCATTAAGGAGGCAAACGCCATGCGCGAAAGCCGCGGGCTGCACTACTCAATTGACTACCCGCCCCGAAAAGCTTAACCCGTAACGCCTGCCGCCGCCATGCCAAAAGCGCCGCCTACATTCACCTATTCGCTTGCCGAGCTCCGCAGCGCTGCGGAGTGGCTGCTGGCGCAGGTGGGCGAGCGCCGGGCGCTGGCGTTCTACGGCGCTATGGGGGCCGGAAAAACAACCCTCATCAGGGAGCTGTGCCGCGCGCTGGGCGTAACGGATAACGTTACCAGCCCTACGTTTGCGCTCATCAACGAGTACCGCACCGCCAGCAGCGAAAAGGTTTTTCACTTTGATTTTTACCGCATCAAAAAGCTGGAGGAGGCGTACGACATTGGCTGCGACGAGTACTTTGGCAGCGGCTGCCTCTGCCTTGTAGAGTGGCCGGAGCTGGTGGAGGAGCTGCTCCCGCCCGGCATGCTGCGCATACGCATCGACGCGCCATGCGCCAACATCCGCACGCTATACTTGGAGTAGCAGCGGTGGCGTAAAAATATTGGCGTAGCGCTACTTTTTTTCTTCCCTAAGGAAAAGAGAACGCTGAAAAATCAGCAGGTAGAAAACGCTGCAGGTGATGGCAGCGTCGGCAAGGTTGAAGATGGGGCGAAAAAAAATAAACCGCTCGCCTGCATTGAACGGAAACCACGATGGGTAGGTTGTTTGAATAACGGGAAAGTAGAACATATCTACCACCCACCCGAATCCGAAGAGCTCATAGCCGCCACCCTCCGGAAAGAGTTGCGCCACCTGCGTGTAGGTCGAGGCGCTAAAAATAACCCCGTAAAAAAGGCAGTCGATAAGGTTCCCCACCGCTCCGGCGCACATGGCCGACAGCCCGAGCACCAGGCCGACAGGGGCTTTGCGGCGAATTTGCTTCCACGTAAACCATACGAGAACGCCAATGAACACTATTCGCAGCAGCGTGAGCAGCAGCTTGCCGGTGCTGCCGAAAAGTTCAATGCCAAACGCCATGCCGGCATTTTCGGTGAAGTGGATGAATGCTTTGTTTCCAATGAGGCTAATGGATTCGTTTAGCGCCATGTGCGTTTTTATCCAAACTTTGAGCGCTTGGTCGGCTACCAAAATAGGTGCCGCCAGCAGCACAGATTTTTTAAGAAGGCTCATTTATCGGGCTTGAGTATTGCGGTTTTTCCATTAATTTTATGCTTGTTATCTTTTGGCTTTAGCCTCCATGCTCAGCGTAGCGTGCGGTACGGCGCGCAGCCTGTCGGACGGGATCAGCTTGCCGGTTTCGCGGCAAATGCCGTAGGTTTTATTCTCAATGCGCACGAGCGCTGCCTCAAGGTGCTGTATGAACTTTTGCTGCCGTTCGGCCAGCTTGCTCGACTCCTCCTTCGACAGCGTAGCAGCACCTTCCTCCAGCACCTTGAAGGTGGGCGAGGTATCGCTGGTATCATTGCTGTTGCTCTGCATGATTACCTCGCGCAGCGTTTCGTAATCTTTCTTTGCCTTTTCCAGCTTTTCCAGAATAAGCTCCTTAAATTCGGCCAGCTCTTTGTCCGAATAGCGCGTTTTCGCTTTTGTTTCCTTTTGTTTCATATTTCAACCTCTCAATTTAAAAAGTCCGCTAAGGTAGCAAATATTTGCACAAATGCAAAACCGTTTGAGAAAAAAAGAGCTACCCGAATAGACCGTTTTAATCTTCGCAGAGCTCGCCCTCAAATACCGTTTCGGCGCCGCCTGTCATGTAGACGTGGCCGGAGGTTTTGTCCCACTCCACCTCCAAATCTCCGCCCAGCAGGTGAACTGTAGCCTTGCCTTGCGAGAGGTTGTTGAGCGTAGCCGCTGCGAGCGCGGCGCAGGCGCCCGAGCCGCACGCCCACGTTTCGCCCGAGCCGCGCTCCCATACCCTCATGCGCAGCTCGCCTGCCGGCAGTGGCTCTATAAATTCTACGTTTACCTTTTCGGGAAATATCGCGTGATTTTCTATCAGCTTGCCAACGCGGTGCACATCAAAGCTTTTTACATCCTTCACAAAGATTACTGCGTGCGGGTTTCCCATCGAAATGCAGGTTACCGAGAATGTTTCCCCGCCAACCTCCAAAGGCAACCCGACAACGCGCTCGCCATCGGCTAACACCGGGATTGCGGCGGGGCGTAGCGCTGGGATGCCCATATCTACCTTTACCTTGCTCACCTTTCCCTTATCGGCAAAGAGCGTAAGGCGCTTTACGCCGGCAAGCGTTTCGAGCGTCAGGTCGGTTTTGGTGGTCAGTCCCTTGTCGTACACGTACTTGCCGATGCAGCGCGTGGCATTTCCGCACATCTGCGCCTCCGAACCGTCGGCGTTGAACATGCGCATCCCGAAGTCGGCAACGTCCGATTTGCAGATAAGCACCAGCCCGTCGGAGCCTACCCCAAAGTGGCGGTCGCTAATTTTTTTCGACAGCTCGCCCGGATTTGCGATTTCACCTTTTGTGCAGTCGATATATACGTAATCGTTGCCTGCACCGTGCATTTTTGTAAACTTCATG
>JAIRMD010000134.1 GCA_031258915.1 Prevotellaceae bacterium | reverse complement strand
GTTTTTGCTCAAGCTTACCCGAACATTGAATACGTTATTATTGACGGCGGCTCAACAGACAGAACGCTTGAAATAGTTAAGCATTGCGCATTGCAAATTACGAAAAAATTCCCGCTTCGCTGGATTAGCGAGCAGGACAATGGCATTTATGACGCCATGAATAAGGGAATTGCGTTGGCAAAAGGTGAATTGATTGGAATCCTTAACGCCGATGACTTTTACGAAGCCGATGCTGTTGAAGCCGCTGTAAAAGCGTTTTCGGAAAATTCGCAGGCGGGCATTTTTTACGGAAATGTAAATCTGCTTAACCCTGACGGAACTTTTTTCAAAGTCAAAAAATCAAATCCTAACCTCAGCGAACTCTACAAAGGCTTTTCGCTGCAGCACCCTACGTTTTTTGTAACGGCAGAAACCTACAAAAATCATGGAAAATTTGACGCAAATTTCAAAATAGCAGGCGATTATGATTTTTCGCTGCGTTGCTACCTGGTAGGTGTTGAGTTTTGCTATATTGATAAAGTTCTTACAAATTTCCGGCAAGGGGGCGCTTCGCGAAACAAATTCAGCAACATCGTCGAAGGAAAGCGGGTATTGCTCAAAAATGGATACACCGAAAACCTTGCGCCTATAATTCGACAGTGGAAAAAAGCGGCAGCTTTGGCGTCAATCTACTCGTCCGCTTATTTGCTTGCAAAGAAAATCATTCCGCTATCGGTTTTGAATAAAATTGCGAATAGCATTTCGATAAGTAAAAAGTAGGCGGCAGGAAAAAGCGCTGGCCGTTGCCGACGAAACGGAGCCGCTGCCTGGCCGCCCTACCTTGCTACTGCCAGCGTAGCCACGCTCACTTTACAGTCGGCTGCTTTGAGCATTGCCGTAACGCAGGCCTCAACGGTGGAGCCCGTGGTGAGCACGTCGTCAACGAGGAGAATGTGCCTGCCGGCAAGCCGCGCCTCTGCGCCGGGGCGCACGGCAAAAATGTCGGATACGTTGCTCCAGCGCTCCTCGCGCGTTTTTTTCGTTTGCGTTTCGTTGTATTGCTGCCGGAAAACAGCGTCCGTCAGCAGCGGCTTGCCGGTGGCCTGCGAAATGCCGACGGCGATTTTTTCGCTCTGGTTGTAGCCGCGCTTTCGCTGCCGCTTGACGTGCAGCGGAACAGGTACAATAAATTCAACGTTGGCGTAGTCGGCAACCTTAGCAAGCTCGTTGCCCAGCAGCTGGCCCAGCGCCACGCCGATTTGCGGCTTGTTGCCGTACTTGAGCTTGTGCAGCAGCTTGCGGTAGCGGCTACCCTTGCTCATGAAGAACAGCGAGCAGGCGTTCACCACCGGCACGCGCCCCCAAAAAATCTGCTCCACCGGATTCCCCTTTTGCAGCCAGTAGCTGGTGCGCGGCAGCTTGTAGCGGCAGGTGGAGCACAGCGTGCGCTCTCCTGCCACCAGCAGCGCACCGCAGGCTTCGCAGCTGTTGGGGTAAATGAGGCTGATGAAGTCGGAAAAGATGCTGATTATTTTCATTGCTCTATTGCAAATCGCGCCGTAATGGTGCATTCCAGCCGGATTTTCTCAAACTCAAGCTCGGGCTGCTGCTGCGCCGCCTCGCCGTTGGCGCCCGATGCCTTCATTGCTCGCGCCAGCGGAAGGGTAGCAGCGCGGTACGGTATGCGGTCAACCTCCTGCACCCACAGCGCGCGGCCGGCTTTTTGGCCGATAGCGTGCAGCAGGTCTTCCGCTTTCGACTTGGCATCCTTCATAGCGCTGATCTTCACCTCGCGGCGCAGCTTCTCTACCTCCGAATGGTCAACTTTGCTGATGGTGATATTCGAGATGCTAAGCGCTTCGAGCGCTTGCAGCGCCTTGCCCGCCATGGTAGCGGTGTGCGCCAGCAGCTGGTATTCTTTGGCTGCAAAAATATCGCTCCTCTTGTACCAGTATTGCCTGAACGAGCTCGACAGGTCATTTACCGTCAAGTCTTTGGCAACGTCCACGCCTAACTTGGAGAGGGCAGAAATCATGCTGGCTTCGAGCTGCTCGAGCGGCTGCTTGGCCTTGTTGTCGTTTTCGTTGATAACGATTTTGAGGTAAATTTCGTCGGGCACGACTTCTTTTTCGGCTCTACCCGTAACCTCAATGTAGGGCTGGTCAATAAAATTTTTTTCGCCCGGTTGAGCCTTTACGGTAGCTGCAAGCAGCGCAGCCGCTGCCAGAAGTAGTATGCTTATTTTTTTCATGCTGCGAGTGGCTTTATTTATTGTGTACTGCTATAAAATTCAATCCGTTACGCCATCAATGGGGTAACTTCTTTCATCTAACGATGAGCTTCGGGGTGTAAAGTTACATGAAAATTCTGTATTTCCAAGCCCGTGCGGATGAAAATTTTTTTTTTTCGCAAAACTCTGCTTACCTTTGCAGCTAAGTTTGACCGTATTGCTGGGCCTATTTTTTTTGAGATACATGCAACAGACAACAAATCGTAAGCAGGTTTTTATTGCGCTTGGGCTGATTTTGGCGGCAGCGGTGTTGCTGCTTTTCTTTGGCCGGTCGCTGCTGGTGGGCGCCACCGATTTTGGCTTTACCGATGCCAACAGGGTGCGCCGCATTACCATCTCCGACGGTGAGCAGCAGCTGCAGCTGCGCAGGCGGGGCAGCGTATGGTATATTGAGGGCGACAGAGTAGCGCAGCAGGAGAGGGTTGCCGATGCCTTGTTTGCCCTGCAAATGTTGCAAGTAAAATACCCCTTGCCGGACGAATATACCGAAGCATACGGGCAGGCGCAGAGCGTTGCGCTGCACGTATCAATATCGGATTGGATAGGAAGGATGCGCAGCTACACGCTTTGCGCGGTGGACACCCTGCCGGTGGGCACCATCTACACCGGAAAGCCCTACGTGCTTGAGGTGCGCGGCAACGAAGAGCTGGACATCTTTTCGCTCATAGATGCCAACCCTCTGTTTTGGTACAAAACGGTTGCCGTGAGTATGCCGCCGTCGCAGGTAGCGAGCGTAGCGGTGGAAGATTTGAGCAAGCCCGAGCGCTCGTTTCGGCTGAGCCTTGACACGCTCGGGCAGGCGACAGTAGCCGAGCTTTACAGCGGCAAGGTATTTCACCAGCTGAATGACGACCGCGTACAGCGCTACCTCTCGTACTGGCGGGAGGTGAACTTTGAGCGCTACGCCACCAACCTTGCCAGGGAGGATGCCGAGGCTATTGCGATGAATCCGGCCTACCTGCTCACCATCGAAGGCAAAGACGGAAGCATCCGCACCCTCAAGCTGTTCTACATGCCGCTGGGCGATGCGCTCGATGCCTTTGGCCGCCCAACCAAGGTGGACTTCAACCGCTGCTACCTGCAGCAGGACGACGACCCCAACTTAGCCATTGCGCTATGGGTTGATTTTGACCTGCTCATCAAAGATGCCAACTTCTTTTTGACAGAATAGTGTTCATAAGTTCTCCCCTAAGATATTCATTGCCACTTAGCTATCAATGGTTGCTTAGAGTTATAAACAAGTGTGCTGCGTGTGCGAATGTTTTATAATTTTGCTGTGCATAAATAGGCACCGTAAAACCTGACAAAAAACGAGGGTGGGGTAGCGTATTGTGCATAGTTTTTAACCCGCCTCCCGCCTCATTTGCCGTTGGCAAAGCAAGCGGAAGGCCTTAATACTTATTCAAATCAATGAAATTTGTTATTCCAAGCACAGAGCTGCTTAACCACTTGCAGCTGATGGGAAAAGTGATGAACAGCAAGAATACGCTGCCCATTCTGGACAATATTTTGCTGCAGCTGCATGAGGGCAAGCTGACCATTATGGCATCCGATCTTGAAACTACGCTTATCTCAGAGCTCAGCGTACCCAGCGTACAGGAGGAGGGGAGCGTGGCGGTACCCCGCATGATGGCCGAGTCGCTGAAAGAGTTTCCGGAGCAACCCCTGACCATTACCGTAAACTCCGAATCGTTCCAGATCGAAATCAGCTGGGCAACGGGTAAGCTCACGCTGCCGGGGTTTGACCCGCAGGAGTTTCCCAGGGTTCCCGAAATTGAAGAAGATGCTACCTCCATCAGCTTCGAGGCGCCGACGCTCAACGAGGGTATCGTGAAAACCATTTTTGCCTCGGCTACGGACGAGCTGCGACCCGTGATGAACGGTATTTACTTCGACATGACGGGTGATTGCGCCACCTTTGTTGCCTCAGATGCGCACAAGCTGGTGCGCTACCGCCGCCCCGACGTTAAAACCGGCAGCAAAACCTCCTTCATTTTGCCTAAAAAGCCTGCCGCCCTGCTGCGCAACATCCTGAATAGGGAGCCGGACGTGGTGGAGGTCGTTTTTGATAGCAAAAACGCCGCCTTTAGCCTGTCGGGCTACAAGCTGGTGTGCCGCCTGATTGAGGGAGCTTTCCCTGCCTACAACACCGTTATCCCCACGGACAACCACAACAAGGTGAGCATAGACCGCGTGGAGCTGCTGTCGGTGGTGAAGCGTATCGCTCCGCTGGGGCCGGCTGGCACGGGGCTTATCCGCCTCAAGCTCTCCGAAAACCAGATAACGATACTGGCGCAAGACCTTGATTTTTCGCAATCGGGCGTAGAGCGCATCGCTTGCCAGTACGAGGGCGAAGAGCTGGAAATCGGCTTCAAATCCGCTTTTCTTATAGAAATACTGATGAACCTGAGCACGCAGGAGGTTGGCCTTGAGTTCTCCGACCCAAGCCGCGCCGGGCTTATTTTGCCGATAGGCGAGGATAGCGAAAAGGAGGAAACCCTCATGCTCCTTATGCCAATGATGATTAACGCGTAGGGCCGGAAGAGATGCACTTGAACCTGAAAAAGCCTATAGCAATTTTTGACCTCGAAACTACGGGGATTGACGTTTCGCACGACAGAATTGTTGAGATTTCCATCATTAAGGTCATGCCGGATGGAAGCGAGGATGTTAAAACGCAGCGCATTAACCCTACTGTTTCTATTCCGGCGGAGGCTACGCGGGTGCACGGCATTACCAATGAGGATGTGAAAGATTGCCCCACGTTTAAGGAGGTGGCGGAGAGCGTGGCTGCCTACATTGACGGTTGCGACGTGGCCGGCTACAACTCCATCAGGTTTGATGTGCCGCTGCTGGTGGAGGAGTTTTTGCGAGCCGGCGTTGATGTTGACTTTCGCAACCGGCACATGGTGGATGTGCAGAATATCTTCCACCGCATGGAGCAGCGTACGCTGGTGGCGGCCTACAAGTTCTACTGCCAAAAGGAGTTGACGAACGCGCACAGCGCCGAGGCCGACACGCGAGCCACCTACGACGTGCTGCTGGCGCAGCTGGAGCGATACCCCGACCTGCAAAATGATGTGGCGTTTTTGGCAGAATTTTCGGCAAAAAGCCGCAACGTTGACTACGCAGGCCGCATAGTGCTGGACGATAACGGTGTGGAAATTATCAACTTTGGCAAGTATAAGGGGAAAAAGGTAGCCGACGTGCTGGCCAAAGACCCCGGCTACTACTCGTGGGTAATGAACAGCAGCTTTACCCTCGACACCAAGCGTATGCTTACGCAAATCAAGCAGAGGAGCATAAACAGGTAAGCCGCAGGCAAACGCTACATGAAAACTCCGACTTATGCCGCTACGGGAACATCCATTTCCGTGCTGCTGTACTTGAGCTTGGCGCATCTTTTCAACGATGCCTTTCAATCGTCGGTTACTGCGGTTTATCCGGTTATTAAGGATAACCTGTCGCTGACGTTCGGGCAAATTGGCTTGATTGTGCTTACCTATCAGCTCTGCGCCTCCGTGCTTCAGCCCGTATTCGGCGTTCTTTTCGACCGACACCCCAAGGCGTGGTACCTTAGCGCAGGTACGGTTTCTACCATGACAGGCTTGCTGATACTTGCGTTTGCAGGCTCCATGTACGGGGTGATGTGCGCCGTGGTGTTTGTCGGGTTAGGGTCGTCGGTCATTCACCCGGAGGCCTCGCGGCTGACCCACGTTGCTTCCGGAGGGCGGCACGGGCTGGCGCAGTCGATTTTTCAGGTGGGCGGAAATTTTGGAGGCTCCATAGGGCCGCTGCTGGCCGCCGTCATCGTTGCCCCGTACGGGCAGCGCTACATTGCCGTGTTTGCCGGCATTGCCGTCATCTCGCTGCTGACAAAAACCCCAATTATCAGGTGGTACAGGGAAAAAATACAGCTGATGCGCTCCGGCGCGGTGAAAAAGGCGCTCATTCACAGGGTGCGCCTGTCGAAGAAGAAGATTTACTTTTCGCTGGCTGTGCTGCTGGTGCTGATTTTCTCCAAGCAGGTGTACCTGGCAAGCCTGAGCAGCTTCTACACGTTTTACCTGATAGAAAAATTCGGCCTCACCACCCAGCAATCGCAGCTGTTTCTGTTTGCCGTTCTTTTTGCCTCGGCTGTGGGGACGCTGCTGGGGGGGCCTATTGGCGACCGCTTCGGGCGAAAGTATGTTATCTGGATTTCCATTTTTGGAACAGCCCCCTTCTCGCTGCTGATGCCGCACGTCAGCCTCGCGTGGACGTGCGCGCTGAGCGTTGTCATCGGCGTTGTGCTGTCGTCGGCGTTTTCGGCCATACTTGTTTACGCGCAGGAGCTGCTCCCCACCAGAATAGGGCTTATATCCGGCCTGTTCTTTGGCCTTGCCTTCGGCATTGCCGGCGTAGCCGCCGCCGTGCTGGGTAGCCTTGCAGATGCCACAAGCTTGTCGTACGTTTATAAGCTGTGCTCGTTCATGCCGCTGCTGGGCGCGGTAGCAGTTTTCCTCCCCAACGTGAAGCCGATGAAGGTTAAAGGTTTAGATGCCAATGAGTAGAAAAAGTAATCATGTGCGTAGCAAAG
>JAIRMD010000098.1 GCA_031258915.1 Prevotellaceae bacterium | reverse complement strand
GAAAGCCATCTACGGCTCGCGCGGCGCCAACGGCGTGATACTCGTCACCACCAAAAATGGCAGGCGCGGCAGCAATGTGGTGCATTACCAATATAGCATCAGCTTCGACCGCTCGGCAAAAACGCTCGACCTGCTCACCGCCCGGCAGTGGCTCGACGTACAGAAGGAGTACTTTGTCAACAAGCCGGGGCTGTACTACTCGCCCGACGAACTGGCGCGGTTCGACAAGGGCACCGACTGGCAAAGCGCCGTGCTGCAAACCGGCGGCGCACAAACGCACGAGCTCTCCGTAAGCGGCGGCAACGACAACACGCGCTACCTGATTTCGGGCAACTACACCGCGCAGGACGGAATTATCCTCAACTCGGGTTTTGACCGTTTCAGCGGAAGGCTGAACTTGGAAAAAGAGGTGTTTGCAGGCCTCGCCACCGGTATTACCGCCTCGGCAAGCCGGAACAAGCAAAACGCGCTCACCACTTTCGAAGGCACCAACTACCGCAGCTCGCCCTTCTCGCGCGGCATTGCCAACTCGCTCACCTACGCCCTCTACATGCCCCCGGTAATACCCATCTACGACGCTGCGGGCGGCTACAACCACGTGAACCCGTTTGAGTACACCGACCTGAGCTACTACGGCCACGCCGCCAACCCGGTGTCGGATTTGGAGAACAGCATCGGGCAAACGCTGGGCACCTCGCTGCAGGGCAACTTCTTTGCCCGCTACACCATCATCGACGGGCTTCAGGCGCGGGTGAGCGCGGGCGCCAACGTCGATTACATCACACAAAACTACTTTGCGCCACCCACCTCGGCGCTGGGCATGAACCAGGACATCAGGGGCTCGGGCGCCATCGGCAACCGCCGCACGGACGTTGTGCAGGCCGAAACGCTGCTGACCTGGGCGAAGCGCCTTTCCGCCGCGCACTTTGTCGATGTGCTGGCGGGCTACACGTGGCAAAAGACCACGACCGCCGTGTCACTTAGCAGGGCTTCGCACTTAGACAGCTTCGACAACCTGGGAATGGGCAAGGAACAGCCCTCGCCCTCGCGCCGTCAGGAGGCCAATTTCCACTCGCTGCTGGCAAGGGTGAATTATACGCTGCTCGAAAAGTACAACCTCACGGCCACCTACCGCGCCGACAGGTCTTCCCGCTTTTCAAAAAATCACCGGTGGGGGCATTTCCCCTCGGTGGGGCTGTCGTGGAACGCCGACATGGAGGAGTTCATGCAACCGCTTGCTCCGGCATTGAGCACGCTCAAGCTCCGCCTCACCTGTGGCGAAGCCGGCAATCAGGAAATTGACTATAATGAATACGAACAATACTTTGCCGCAGGCCGCTACAACGGTGAAACCGCATACGTGCTCGCCACGCTGGATAATGAAAACCTGAAATGGGAAACCACCACGGAGTACAACATCGGCGTGGACGCCGGACTGCTCAACGACCGCCTGAACCTGACCGTCGACGCCTACTACAAGGAAACGCGCGACCTGCTGCTGCGCATACCCGCGCCCCTCGGCTCGGGCTCCACGCAGCCGCAGCTGAAGAACGTGGGAAACGTTACGAACAAAGGGGTTGAAGTGGCCGTCAACGCCAAAATCGTAGCGCGCCCGAAGTGGTCGTGGTCGCTTTTCGCCAACTTCGCCCGCAACATCAACGCCATTACCAGCCTTGGGAAATACGCCGATTTCCTTTCGGGCAGCGCGCAGGAGCGCATCCTGCGCGTGGGCGAGCCGGTGGGCGCGTTCTACGGATACGTGTTTGACGGCATTGTGCAAGCCAACGAGGATATTTCTGCGCTGCCCACCGTGGAAGGGCGTACGCTGATACCCGGCGACGTCAAGCTACGCAACCTCAATACCGATACAAACATCAACGACTACGACCGGACGGTGCTGGGAAGCATGCAGCCCGACTTTACCTGCGGCTTTTCCTCTACGTTCAAGTGGGGGCGTTTCGACCTTTATGCGCTCTTCGGCGGTTCGCACGGCGGCAAGGTGTATAACCTGCTGCGGCGCCACCTCGAGCGCTCCGGCGACGCCCACAACATGTCGGCGGCGCTGTTGGACAGCTGGACGCCCGACAATCCGTCCGGCACGATGCCGCACGTCAACGGCACAAAAATGATGAAAGTGGATAGCCGGTATATCGAAGACGCATCGTTCCTGAAATTAAGAAACATCACGCTGGGCTACAGCCTGCCGTTCAGGGCAAAATCCCTCGACGTCACCGTCCGCCTGTTTGCGTCCGCCCGCAATATATATACCTGGACGCCCTACCGGGGCTACGACCCCGAAGTGGCCGGTGACGTTGACCTGGGGACCTATCCCTCGGCAAGGAGCTTCCTGCTGGGGGCAAGCATTACATTTAATGAACAAATGAACAAATAAACAGTTAAACAATTAAACAAACATCATGAAAAAGAAAATCATTTTAACCGTAATTGGTTTAAGCCTCGCACTGTATTCGTGCGACAAAAACAACAATGACCCCAACAACAACGAAGAGGGTGCAGTAAAAACCGAAGCAGAAGCCGCCGCGCTGGTTAATGCCGCATACGTGCCACTGCAATGGCTAAATTCGTACAACTCCGCTTTTCTCGAAGGTCTTACTGAGGTGCTTGCCTCGGTATCGGAAGATGTCGCCGCTGCCTCACAGGTTAGCAGACTCGACCTCCACACGCAGAACGACGTTGTTATCGAGCTGTTCAGCGACCCCTACACCAGCATCGGCGCGGCCAACCTGGCTATCGCGCAGATTGAGGCCGCGCCCGTGAGCGCAAGCCTTACGCAGGCGCAAAAGGACTATCAGATTGCCCGCGCCAAGTTCATTCGCGGACACAGCTACTTCAAGCTCGTGCAGGCGTTTGGCGAAGTGCCCATCCTCACGTCCGACGCCATTGTGGGCGAGCGCAGGCCCATTGACGAGGTGTACCGGCAAGCCGTCGACGACCTGACCGAAGCGGCGGAACACCTGCCGGCGTACGACGCGCAGAAATCCAACCCCAGTCAGGCGGCCGTGAATGCGATTTTGGCCAAGCTCTACCTCACCTGGGGACAGATACCGGTTACTGTGGCCGAGATTCAATCCATCGCAAACAGCCAAACCGACCCCACGAAACCTGCGCCGGACGTGACAAAACTACAAAAAGCCGTTGAGTATGCCGATGCCGTGATTGCAAATACGCAGTATCACCTGCTCCCCAACTTTAACGACATTTTTGGCGTTAATAACGAAAATAACGCCGAAGTAATCTTCTCTGTCCGCCACGATGGCGACGACATTGACGACTTCGGCAACCACCAAACGCACTGCGGCTTCACTTGGCCGAAAAGTCCGCGAACCGACCCGCACCTCTGCTACGCCGACGCGACGCTCAAAGATCGCATCCCGGCCGGCGATGCCCGCAAATTCCTTTCGTATGTAACGCGCGTCGAATATACCGACGGCACGATAGATACGCTCGACTGGCCGGTGAGCGTGGTTCGCCCCGGCAAATGGATTCACCGCACGGCGGCGAGCAATGTGCTCACAGCCACCGATGAGCAGCCCAACAATATCGACCGCATAGACTACCGCTACGCCGAAGTACTACTCATTAAAGCCGAAGCCCTGTTCTTCCGGAATAACGCAGCTGACGCGCTGCCGCTGGTCAACCAGCTTCGCGAAAGAGCCGGTGTTGCAACCCTGTCATCGCTTACAGAGCAAGACCTCTACGACGAATGGGATAAGGAATTTGCCTTTGAGCTAAAGCGCTGGTTCAACTTGGTGCGCTGGCGCACCTACATATCGACCGTGAAAACAGCGCTCGAAGGATTTGAGTACATCAAAGACGACTACGTCTCGCAGGCAAGCATCGCCGCGGCTTTCCCCGGTGTAGAGGGTATCAACTATCCGCTCTACGTCAAGCTGCACAACAACCAGCTGGCCAAAAAGACCAATCTGAAGGGACGACTCTACCGCCTCCCGATTCCTACGGGGTATGAGTACGAAGACTTGGGCATCACGCCGCAGAACCCGGGCTGGTAAACCTGCGGAAGATACTGTGTGAAAAAGTCCGGCTGTTCGGCCGGGCTTTTTTGTGCGGTACGAGGAGAATAATCAGTTTCCTTCCAAATCGTTGATGATGTCCCCGATTTGCTTTTTGAGAATAGGAATATCGTTTACTACCGTGCTCCGGATATCTCTCAATTCTACCCTGAAATATTGATACGTTACAAAATTCCTCTAATTTCGAGGTTGCGGATGATAGCATCCTGTTCGACCCATTGTTTTTTCAAAGTTATTATAATTGTACAGTTTGCCTGATAAATATTCGACCTTGTCGATGCAGTCGCGTATATGTTCCGGTCGGAACGGGTTTTTCCCCTTTCATTCATTGCTGTAAATTATCTTTAAATCATTCATGACTGGCCGGATTGTACGGCAACATCGACCGGATGATAATGTCTATCTGACTTTGTGATAACATCGCTGTTTTTCTGTTTTTTTACAGCCCAAAGGTATGATGTTTTCCTCAATCGTTCAAATCGCATATGACCTTCCCCGTTGACTGTCTGGAAAAATACCACATTTGTGGTATTGCGGGGGAGAAATCCCCGCCGTACCTTTACGCCCGAAAAACAAATACAAAATGACACGTCTGCTACTTGTACTTGCCCTGCTCTTTGGCGCAGGATGCCGCCCCAATCAGGGCGGCTCCAAAATTCCGTACGACCCGGCGCTGCCCCTCGAAGGTGCGGCGCAATACGATGGCACTTTCGACGTCAAAAATTCCCCCTATTACAAAACAGTAGATTTCTACAACCTCAAAAGCGGCGGTTCGTTCGTGCTGCTCGAACATTTCAAAACCATTCAGCAGGCCACCGGCGTAACCTGCGGCCCTGTGTGCGCGCTGATGGTGCTGGAATACTACGGCAGGCGGCAGGGCTTGAACGAAAAGCAAATCCAGGCCTTGCGGGGCACTGGTCAGGACACCACCTACCTGCGGCACATCATCCAAATATTCGATTCGATTGGCGGATTTGAGCATCAATCTACGTTTGGCTACCGGGAGGCAAACCCGGAAACGATTGCCGACACCTTTTTCCTGCCGTACCTCCGGCGCGGTATTCCGGTGATAGTGGGCAGCAACATCTGGGGCGGGCACTGGCAAATCATCATCGGCTACGACACGATGGGAACGCCCGCCACCGCCGACGATGTGCTCATCCTGGCCGAGCCCTACGACACCACCGACCACCATCAGGACGGCTACACCGTTATTTCGCTGCAGCACTTTTACGAAGGCGCGTGGCGGAATTATTTCGACCCCGACTATCCATGGGGGCTATTCATTGCCGCCTCGCCGCAGTGACACCTTGTAAACAAGATACCCAACAACATGAATACAAAAAGAACTTTTACCATACGCCGGTCTGCAGGAATTTTGTTCCTCTGCCTGTGCGGTTGCTTTGCGGCGTCGGCACGGCCGGCGGTGAGTGCCAAAACCGTGCTGGCCAAAGTGAAGTCTGTCGATGCCTATATCCGCGAGGTGCGCGGCTATCTGCATGAGCGCCCCGAATTGTCGGGACAGGAATATGAAACGGCCAAATTTATCCGGAACGAAATAGCAGCGCTCGGGCTGCCGGTAACCAGCGTGCCCGGAACCGGGTTTTATGCGGTGCTGGATACGCGCCGTCCGGGAAAAACCGTCGGCTTGCGCGCCGACATTGACGCGTTGCCCATTCAAGAGCATCCGCAGAATTTGAAGCAGGACAAGAAGTGGGTTTCACGAAATGCGGGCGTGTCCCACGCCTGCGGACACGACGGGCACATTGCCATCCTGCTGGGTACGGTAAAAATCCTCACCGAACTGAAAGACCAACTCTGCGGCAGGGTGGTCTTCATTTTTGAAGAAGGCGAAGAAACCAACTCCGGCATTCGCGCCATGGTTGAAGCCCTGCGCCCCCTGAAAATAGATGCCATTTACGGCAACCACCTGAAGTCAAATCTCGAAACCGGCAAGCT
>JAIRMD010000054.1 GCA_031258915.1 Prevotellaceae bacterium | reverse complement strand
CGAGCCTGTAAAAAGTGAAATCTCTAAAAAACAAATGACGATTTTTAAGGCTTTCAATTTCAAACCTTAGGTGGCTTCGGAATTCATCGTTATTAACTTTTTTCTCCAATTTAGGTTATAAAATAAGGCTTTGATATTTTTGCAATCTATGTTTGTAAGCAGTTCGTTTACAGGTGTTTTGTCAGGCATGATAGCTGAGCTCAGGCTGAAAACATCATCCAGCGCCGGCAAGGCTATTGTTGTAATGGACGCTGGCATAGCTACCGAAGCCAATCTTCAGCTGCTAAAGGAGAAGGGATATGATTATCTATGTATTACCCGTTCAATGGTGAAGAATTACACCGTTCAGGACAGCAGTAGTGAAGTCACGGCCACCGATAGAGAAAACCGTAAAATATCTCTCCAAAAAGTGAGCTCAGGCGGCTAAATCTTTTTTTGAGGTGCTATTGATTCCTGGAGATTCCAATGCTGCCGCCAGGCCCCGCAGGGCCGGGTGCTCAAAGGGGATAAAATTTTTCTTGAAAAAATCCGTTTCTACCCACATTCCGTCCCTACGGGACGGGCAATGGCGGCGGAAAAATCGTCCTGTAGGGACGGAATGTGGGTAGAAATGCGGTAACCTTACCGTTTTCCTCCCGTCCTGAGGCGGTGTGAAAAATCTTCAAACCCTATTTTTATTAGGGCAACCTTAGTAGCACTAAGCACAATAACAATCTCAAAAACCTTATTGACCTTATTTTTGTAACCATAAACCTCTGTTTAATAATGTAGTAAGGTTGAAAATATGTGGGGTTACTCCTCTGCTACTAAGGTTGCCCTAATAAAAATAAGGTTTAACCGCCCTTTTTCACACGCTCTCGTCCTGTTAGGAGACCGCTCTGAACACCCTACCTGTTGGGGAATTGCCATTACTACGCAAAACCTGCCCGCGTGGAGTATAGCCTACATCGTCCACCTCAAGCCAGCGTAAAACTTTCTCCCCATGAGCGGCCCCCAAACCACGCTTGCGTTGAAATCGCTGCTGCTTGGGTTGGCTGCCGAAATGATGGGGTTGCTCTGCATGTAGTTGGCAATGTTTTCGCAGCCTAAGTACACCTCCAGCGCACGGTAGCGCTTGGTAACCTGCGCGTAGAACATGGGGTAAGCGGGCGAGTAGCCATCCGTAACGCCGGGTACGTGGCGGCTGTTTGGGAGGCGGCTTTGGCCGTTGATTTGTGCCGTTACGTCAAACATCCACTTGTTGAACTTGGTGGCGTACGATACGTTGAGCAGCCCCTTGAAGCGATCCACCAGCGGCTTGCGGGCAAAGCCCACTTCGCGCAGCTGCACTTTGGTATCGCTGTAGCGAAATGTGGCGTATATCCCCAGCCGCTCCACCGGCTCCACGTTCACATCCACCTGGTAGGTGTTGGCGTACGAGGTGCCGTTGAGGTTGTAAACCCAAATCTGGTTGCCGCTCACCTCCTGATCGGCGATGAGCTGGCTGGCGAACGAGGTGTGGAAAAAATCCATGCTGACGGTAGCCTTTTCCTGATTATCTACCCTGATGTACTTGATGAGGCTAAGGCCATACGTCCACGCATCCTCCATCTTCGGCTTCTCCTTTGCCACAATGTCGCGCTGGCTTGCCATCATCCAGATGTTGTCTGCAATGACGGTGGGCGAGCGCAGGCCACGCCCGGCGGAGGCGCGCGCAGCGAGCGTTTCGGTGAGGTCATACTTTATGTGGACGCGCGGCGTAACCAGCGTTCCGTACAGGCTGTTTTGGTCAACGCGCAGCCCGGCAATGGCGGTTACCTTTTTCTCAATGCTAAAGGTGTACTCGCCAAAAGCGCCGCCCACCAGCTCGTTCTCGTGCAGGAGATAGCTCAGGTTAGCCACGCTTTTCGCGCCGAAGCTGTACTCCTCCTCGTAAAAATCGCCGCGCAGCCCCAGCCCGAAGGTAGCGCTGTGGCGCAGCCCCAGCTCCAGCTGCAGCAGGCCGTTCAGGTACGCCGAGTGCTCCGTCCCGTTGTATATCTTTTGGCCAAAAAACGATTTCTGCTCGTGCAGCGCGTAGTCTGCCACCAGCGCCGCGCTACTGCGCTGGCCGCTGCCAAAGGGTATGCCCAGCTTGGCGTAGGCGTTCAAGCTGCGGTTGGCAATGTAGCTGCCGTACTTGAGCGTGTCGCTACGGTCTGCCTTTCTGTCGAAGCTTACCTGTCCGCCCTGCCGGTCTTCCGCCAGAAAGCGCACGCCGGCGCGGAGCATCGCCCCGCTGCCGAAGGTGTAGAGCCAGCGGTCGGCAACGTTGATTTGTTGCGCCTGCGGCTGGTCGGCAAACCCGTCGCCGTTGGCGTCCACCATTTGCGGGTCGCCGGAGGCGTGCAGCAGGAGCACGTTGTGCAGCGCCGGCGCAGGCTGCGACGCCCAGGCCACGTTCAGCTCGCCGCGGTAGTCGCTGTTGAGGTAGGCGTTCACAAACAGCCGGTCGGGGCTGGTTGGCTTGCGGTGCTCCACGTTGATTTGCCCCGTTATGGCATCGTAGCCGTTGAGCACAGAAGAGGTACCCTTTGAAATCTGAACGCTCTCCATCCACGAGCCGGGCGTGTAGCTCAGCCCGTAGGTAGCGGCAAGGCCGCGCATTACGGGGCGGCTCTCGTCCAGCATTTGCGTGTACGCTCCGGCTAAGCCCAACATGCGGATTTGCTTTGTCCCCGACACCGCATCGCTAAACCCAACGGTAACCGTAGCGCTGTTCTCGAAGCTCTCGGCGAGGTTGCAGCACGCCAGCTTGGTAAGCCCCGCCGACGAAATCATCTCGGTGGTAATCGCTTTGACGCGGGAGATAGACGTGCCCTTTTGCTGCCCGTACACCTCCACCACGTCGAGGCTGTAATCGCTGACCGCCAGCCGCACTTCCATGTGCTCAACGGTGCTGCCAACGGCGATGGTGTCTGCCCGGTAGCCAAAAAGCGTGACCACCAGCTTGCTGCTTGCTGCGCTGCGGGCAGTGAGAAACATCCCTTGATTGTCGGTGGTAACGCCGCCTGTAGCGCCCAGCCAGTAAACGCTTGCGCCAACCAAAGGCTCCGCTGCGCCCTTGCCGTCAACGCCCAACACCACTCCGTGAATGTTGGCTGCGCCTGCCCCCGCGCTTATCGCCAGGGCAAGCAGTACAAATATTTTTTTCATGATTTTATTTTGCTGAAAATTATTAATAGCGATGTATAAAAAATCGGCTTGCTTTACTACGTGCG
>JAIRMD010000252.1 GCA_031258915.1 Prevotellaceae bacterium | reverse complement strand
AAAAGCCCGTGCTGATGGTGCCCATGCACATCGAGCAGGAGTGCAACGCCTTTGATGCCGTGAACGCCGGAGCGGGGGTCGCCTCGCCCGTCTTCGACTTGACAAAGCTGGTGGAGTTCTTGCCGACCTACAAGCCCAACTCCGACTTTGCAAGCTGGGTAAGCCGGGCAAACCGGATGATTATCGAAGCGCTCGATTTAGCTTCGACTGGAAGCACAGCGCCCTGCTCGCCCTGAATTACAAACCTGGGCTCGGGATAAAGAATGTAAGACGGTTCGCTACTTTCAATCTTCAAATTTTCGGTAAAGCTAACGTTGCACTTTTCAAACTCCACCTCCTGCGCTTTCCGTTGGCGGCGGGCAGGGGCAGGCCTCTGCGACGTTTGGCCGCTTGCGTAGCCTGCGCCGCATATCGTGTACTCCTCGCCGTCAAAGTCGCCAATGCCAATGCCCATGCCGTTGTCGTTGGAGATGGAGATGAAAGCCAAACACTCGCCGGGGATCTGTACGCAGCTTTTCATGTGCCCCGCTGCCTGCACCGGGCCTCCGCTCACAGCTTTACGTCGGCAACCACAGGCAGGTGGTCGGATGGGTAGCGCCGGTCTTTGGCATCGGTCAGCGCGGCGTACTTGAGCACGGTGATGCGCCTGTCCACAAAAATGTAGTCAATGCGCTCCTGTAGGGGAGCGTCGTGCTTAAAGTCGTTAAACGTTCCCACGGGGCCGTAGGGCGGCATTTGGCTCGCAAGGCGGGCATCGCTCAGGACGCTTTGCATGGCCTGAATCTGCTCCGTCTCGGGGGTCGAGTTGAAGTCTCCGGTGCAGATTGCCGGCGCGTCGGCGGCTACTTCCTTTATCTTTCGCGCCATCAGCTTGCCCGACTCCCTGCGCGCAACCTCCCCCTCGTGGTCGAAGTGCACGTTGAAGAAGTAGAACTCCCGCTGCGTGTTCACATCCTTGAGCTGCACCCACGAGCAAATGCGGTTGCAGCACTTGGCATCCCACCCCAGCCCGGGAGCGTCGGGCGCTTCGCTCAGCCAGAAGTCGCCCGAGCGCAGCAGCGCAAACCGGTCTTTTTTGTAGAAAATGGCCGAGTGCTCCCCGCCATCCCCGCCGTCGTCCCGCCCCTTGCCGTAGTAGCTGTAGGCCGACATTTCGCGCAAGTCCTCCAGCTGCCCGATGAAGCCTTCCTGCGTACCGAAAACGTCGAAGTCGTGGTACAGAATCAGCGCCTTAACCTCCTCCTTTCGGTTAGGCCATGCGTTAACGCCGTCGGCGGCATTGTTGTACCTCAAGTTGTAGGAGGCTACCCTGATTACGTCCCTCGCCTGCGCCCAGAGGCCCAACGGCATCAGGCACAGCGCGGCTAAATACAGCATTTTTGTTTTCATCGCTACTTTTGTTTTTATGGTGGTAAAAAATGGTGGAGAGCAAAGTTAGCATAAATTCTCTTTTCATCACGAAGCATTAATAAGTTATTTATTCTTCATCCCTAAATCTATTAAAAAGACGAAAAACATAAGCTAATATTTCTTATGAAAATATGAAAATTATTGATACCTTTGCGCTGCATATCCGCAGGTAAGCGTGGTAATTTTTGATGCGCTGCAAAACTTTCGGCAAAATCGCAGGTGTGCAGGGGAAACCGTAATCCGCAATTTTTAATCCGTAGCTGAATAAAGAAATGTCGTCAAACGTAAAATCCATCAGGCAGGCGCTGCATCCCGCCTTCCTGAAGCAGCCGCCGGAGTCGAAAGAGGTTGAACTTTTCAAAAAAGAGTTCGCCGCTTTGCTCGACCGCGTTAAACCGGGGGAGAGCGAAGAGTTTCACAAAAATCTGGTAATTGATTTTCTCAACTCCGTGTATTACAAGGATAAGCACTATATCAACACGCAGGGAAAGAATGATATGGTCATTCATAACGGTAGCGATGCCGCGTCATCCGTGGGCGTGCTGGTCGAAGCGAAAAGCCCGACCAACAAGGCAGAAATGGTTCGCCATGACAACCTGAACGTCAAGTCGTTTCAGGAGCTGGTGCTGTACTACCTGCGGGAGCGAAAAACCGGAAAAAACTTTGAACTCCGCCACCTGATTGTTACCAACGTTTACGAGTGGTTTGTATTCGACGCGCAGGATTTTGAAAGGCTATTTTACCAAAATAAAGCGTTGCTCAGCCATTTCGAGCAATTTCAGGCAAACAGGCTGGCGGGAAGCAAAACCGATTTTTTCTACAAAGAGATTGTCTCGCCCGAAATAGAAAAGCTTCGAGCCGAAATACCCTACGCCCACTTCGACATTCGCGACTACGAAGAAACCTTGCGCAGCGCCGGCAAGGAGGGTGACCAAAAGCTGGCGGACTTGCACAAATTTCTATCGCCCGTGCATTTGCTCAAGCTGCCTTTTGCCCCCGACCGAAACCAGCTAAACAAAGAATTTTACGCCGAGCTCCTGCACATCATTGGGCTGGAGGAGGTAAAGCAGGACAACAAGAAAGTGATTGTCCGCAAAAAAGAGCACGAGCGCGACAGCGGCTCCATTGTTGAAAACGCAATTAGCGCTATTGACTCGATGGACAAGCTGGGCAACGCTGACCCCGAGCAGCGCGAAAAAAGCAAGCAAGAGCACCTATTTGACGTGGCGTTTAGCTTGGCCATTACGTGGGTAAATCGGGTGCTGTTTTTGAAGCTGCTCGAAGCGCAAATTATTAAGTACCATAACGGAGATACGAATTTTTCGTTTCTATCCATCAGTAAAATAACTGATTATGGCGAGCTCAACAGCCTATTTTTTTCCGTGCTGGCCCGCAAGCAAAATGAGCGGGAAGAAAGCATAAGGGCTAACTTTGCGCACGTCCCCTACCTGAACAGCTCGCTGTTTGAGGAAACGGAAACGGAAAAGAAAACAATCGCCATCATCGGTTTGCAAAATAACGCTAAGATAAAGTTGTACCACAAAACCGTAGTGCGGGGCGACACCTCAGACATGCGGTCGCTGGAGTACTTGCTGCGCTTTTTGGACGGCTACGATTTCAGCGGTGAAGCTTCGGCGGATACTCGGGAGGAAAGCAAACCCTTAATTTCGGCATCGGTGCTGGGCCTGATTTTTGAAAAAATCAACGGCTACAAAGACGGCTCCTTTTTCACCCCCTCGTTCATCACCATGTACATGTGCCGGGAAACCATTTCGAGGGCGGTTATTCAAAAATTTAACGAGGCCAAGGGGTGGAGTTGCCAAACCATTACGGAGCTTCACAACAAGATCGAAGACATTGCTGAGGCCAACAAAATTTTTAGCTCAATACGGATTTGCGACCCCGCGGTTGGCTCCGGGCACTTCCTCGTTTCGGCCCTGAACGAAATGGTTTACCTCAAGGCGGAGCTGGGCATCCTGACCGACAAAGGCGGGAGGCGGCTAAAGGATTACCGCGTATCCATCGACAACGACGAGCTGATTATCACCGACAGCGAAAACAGCTACTTTGCGTACAACCCGAAAAGCACAGAAAGCCAGCGGGTGCAGGAAACATTCTTCCGCGAAAAGCAGGCAATAATAGAAAACTGCCTATTTGGCGTGGACATAAACCACAACGCGGTGAAAATCTGCCAGCTGCGGCTATGGATTGAGCTGCTGAAGCACGCCTACTACCGCCCCGAAACGAGCGAGCTGGAAACCCTTCCGAACATTGACATCAACATCAAGTGCGGCAACTCGCTGATTAGCAGGTTTGCGCTGAGCGATAAATATAATGTTCCAGGGCTAGAAGTAAAGATAAAAAATGCTACAAAGAAATACAAAGAACAAGTTTTCCTGTACAAACGTACTGACGATAAGGCTACAAAAAAGCAAATAACTAAAAATATCGAAGAGGAAAAATCGTTTTTCTACCGGATAAACAACGTTAAAGACGTTGATTATCAAAATTGGCAAAAGGCAAAAAGCGAGTTTACCGTTCACATGAGTAAATTCAACTTTTCTGCGACCGAATCTGACGAATTTAACAGCAAAACAGCAGAATTGGCGCAAAAAGTAGAAGAACTAGAAGAAAAGTACAACAAAAAAATACGCTCATGTTTTGAGTGGCGTTTTGAGCTTCCGGAGGTACTGGACGACAACGGTAATTTTATCGGTTTTGATGCGGTAGTTGGGAATCCACCGTATATTCAGTTGCAATCAATGGGTAGCACTACAGATATTTACAAAAAGATGAGTTATCAGGTGTTTGAGCGTACAGGAGATATTTATTGCCACTAGTGTCCACTTAAATCCAGTTGATAGACAATTGGTTATAAAACAAGGCTTTGATATTTTTGCAATCTGTGTTTGTAAACAGTTCGGTTACAGGTGTTTTGTCGAGTAGAGAAATGCCGACAACTTGTAGAATTTCGTAGGTTGAACGTTCAATTTTCAGGTCAGCACCTACGATTGCTACAAGGCAATAGGTGATGATTGCCGAATAGATTTGTATC
>JAIRMD010000183.1 GCA_031258915.1 Prevotellaceae bacterium | reverse complement strand
AAGGTAAGCGGGAAAATGCTGGACGCAACCGACCTGACCTTCAATGACATCTCCACCGCAAAGGCGATATTCAAAAAGAAGCTGCAAAATATCAACCACGACAGGATGGCGAGCTGAGCAATGCGAAGAAAGCAGGATGTAGCCGCTATTTGCTCATGCAATCACGCCGCTCCCCACCAGCTCTTCACCGCTGTACCATGCCACGAACTGCCCGGAGGCGATGCCGCGCTGAGGCGCTGCAAAGGTAACGTAGATGCCCTCCTGACGGCAAAACAGGGTGGCTTCCTGTAGCGGCTGGCGGTAGCGGATGCGCGCTAAGCAACGGCGCTGCTCGCCTGCCTGCATGGTCAGGTCGGGGCGCAGCCAGCGCACTTCGCCTGCCGGCGCCAAAAGTGCGCTGCGGCTTAGCGCAGGATGGCCGTGCCCTTCGCCAACGTACACCACGTTACTTTCCACATCGGTGGCCACCACAAACAGCGGCTCAACATGCCCGCCCACGCCCAGCCCCCTGCGCTGCCCGATGGTGTAGAAGTGCGCCCCGCTGTGCTCGCCTATGATTTTGCCGTCGGACGGAGCAAAGCGGTACGGCGCGGCCTGCTCCTCCAGCGTGCGGCGCGGCGGCAGGCGGATGTCTTTGGGCAGCTCGACCAGCAGCCCTTTTTTTGCCTTCAGCTTTTGCTGCAGAAAAACGGGCAAATCTACCTTGCCTACGAAGCAAATCCCCTGCGAATCTTTTTTTGTGGCGGTAGGCAAGCCCAGCTGCCGGGCAAGCTTGCGCACCTCCGGCTTTAGCATGTGCCCTATGGGAAAGAGCGCCCTGCTGAGCTGCTGCTGCGAGAGCTGGCAGAGGAAGTAGCTCTGGTCTTTGTTGGGGTCGCTTCCGGCAAGCAGGCGGTAGGCCGGCGCACCGCCGGACGCTATGGCTTCCTTGCGGCAGTAGTGCCCCGTGCCAACGTAGTCTGCGCCCAGCGCAAGGCAGGCGCTCAGGAAAGCGTCGAACTTTACTTCGCGGTTGCACAGCACATCGGGGTTGGGTGTTCGCCCCCGCCCGTACTCGGCAAACATGTAGTCCACCACCTTTTGCCGGTAGGCTGCGCTGAGGTCGATGAAGTGGAAAGGAATATCGAGCTGCCGGGCTACGAGCTGCGCAACGGTCAGGTCGTCCTTCCACGGGCAATTGCCGCGCAGCGTGCCGGTGGCGTCGTGCCAATTCTGCATAAACATGGCCTCCACCTCAAAACCTTGCTGCTTGAGCAGGTACGCGGCAACGCTGGAATCTACACCCCCCGATAATCCGATGACAACTTTCTTCGCGATAACTTTTAATTTTTAACTCTTAACTCTACTCACACGCCTCCGGCTGGCGCACCCAAGCGCTGTCCACAGGCCTCAGGTAGCGCATGCCCTCGGCAGCGCGCTGGCTAATATACCCCCACCGCAGCGCCGCCAGCACAGCCAGCAGCACAATGGTGATGATCATTCCTTTTTCGGCTACAGATAGCGGGCGACGGGTCATGTGGTTTTCAAAAAAAGCTGCATAAGTAAGCTGCATAACGTCAATAGCTCTCCCCCATCACCATCTCCAGCGTTCCGCCCTGCGCGATGTCCTTGAAGTCTATATAGTACTTGTCGTAGGGGGCACCGTTGAGCAGTACGCGCCGGATATACTTGTTCTTGTCGCTGTTGTTGGTGGCTATAACGGTGAAGGTTTTGCCATCCTTTACCTTTATCACGGCCTTGTCCACCGTAGGGCTGCCGAGCACGTACTTTCCGCCCGCCGGCTCTACCTGATAAAAACCGATGGATGAGAGGATGTACCACGCCGACATTTGCCCAACATCCTCGTTGCCCGACAATCCGTCCGGCGCGTCGCTGTACATGGTCGATAGGGCCTCGCGCACCCTCTCGGCGGTTTTATGCGGCTGCCCTGCGTAGGGGTAGAGGTAGATGATGTGGTGGCTGGGCTCGTTGCCGTGGGCGTACTGCCCTATCAGGCCGGAGATGTCGGGTGAGGCGCGCTCGCCCAAGTCGCCTTCTACCACAAAGAGCGAATCGAGCTTTTGCAGAAAGCGCTCTGCGCTGCCGAACAGCCCTATTAGCCCCTCCACGTCGTGAGGAGCGAGCCAGGTGTACTGCCATGCGTTGCCCTCCGTGTAGTCGTTGTCGCGGTGCGCCGCCTCAAAGGGGTTGAACGGCGTTCTGAGCTCGCCCGTTGACGAGCGTCCGCGCGCAAAGCCGGTTGCCGGGTCAAAGTAGCGGGCGTAGGACTTGCTGCGCTGCAGGAAGTAGCGGTAGTCGTCGGTTTTTCCCAGCAGCTCCGCCGCCTGCGCGAGGCTCCAGTCGGCAATGGCGTACTCCATGCACTTCGATAGCCCTTCCTCCTCCATATCGTAGGGGATGTAGCCGTACTCCTTGAGGTACTTCAGGCCGCGCTCGTCGAGCATGGCCGACGTTTTCATGGCTTCGTAGGCCAGCTCCCGGTCAAAGCCGTCGTAGCCCTTCAGCAGAGCGTCGGCTACCACCGGAATGGCGGGGTTGCCCACCATGCAGTCCGTTTCGCAGCCCATCAGGTGCCACACGGGGAGCTTGCCCTGCTGCCGGTAGATGGCGAGCATCGTGCGTATAATATCGCTCATTTTTTCCGGATGAATAATGGTCATCAGGGGGTGCGCGGCGCGGTAGGTATCCCACAGCGAAAAGGTGGTGTAGGCCTTGAGCTGCTCGCCAGCGTGCACCTTTCCGTCCGCGCCGCGGTAGTCGCCGTTGACATCGCAAAACACCGACGGCGCAATCATGGTGTGGTAAAGCGCCGTGTAGAAAATGCGCTTTATGCGGTCGCTGCCGGAGGTAATGGCAATTTTGCTTAGCTCGTCGTTCCATGCCCTGTCCGCCTCCTGCACGGTTTGCGCAAAGCGCCAGCCCGGCAGCTCCGCCTGCATGTTCAGCTTGGCGTTCTCGATGCTCACGGGCGAAAGGGCAACCTTTACGTAAATCTCCTCCTTTTCTTTGGTATCAAAAAATGCCTGCCCGTACACCCTTTGCCCCTTTAGCGTACTCCCCGGCTGCTCACCTTCGGGGCTGTGCACGGTGAAGCGCTTGAGCGGCTTGGAGAAAACCGCCGTAAAGAAAATGCGCTGGTCGCGCGCCCACCCGGTGGAGTAGCGGTAGCCCGATACCACCGTATCGCTCTCCTGCACGAGGTAGCCCTCCACCGGGCGGTCCCACGCCTGCCCGTTTTCGAGGTCAACAACTACCTTGCTTTCGCTTGACGCGGGGAAAGTATACTTGTGAAATCCCACGCGCTTTGTGGCCGTGAGCTCCGCAGTAACGTTGTAGCGGTCCAGGTGAACGGCGTAGTAGCCCGCCTTAGCCTTTTCGGTAGCGCGGTCAAACAGGGAGTAGAAGCCGGTAGCGTAGTCGCCTGCCTTGCCCCTGCCAAGGGTTACATCGCCCACGGCAGGCATCAGGTTGATGTCGCCAAGGTCGCCTATGCCCGTTCCGCTCAGGTGCATGTGGCTAAAGCCAATGATGGTGGAGTCGGAGATGTGGTAGCCCGAGCACCAGTCCCACGACTGCGGGATGTTGGATGGCCCCAGCTGCACCAGCCCAAACGGTACGTTTGCGCCCATGAACACGTGCCCGTGCCCGCCCGTGCCAATGTACGGGTCAACGTACTGCGTCAACCCCGATGCCTCTCCTTTCCTGCCGCTGCCATCGCAGGAAGCGGCCATAGCTCCGCTAATGCTAATTAGCGCAATACAAAAAGTGCTTTTTAGTGCCATGATTTTTACGATTTATTGCGCAAAGATAGCGCTTTGGCGTGACACTGCAAAGTTGACTGTTTTTTTTGAGGCGCATTTCAAATTGTCGCCCAAGCAATCCCGTAGGGATTATCGCGCTACGAAAATGCGGAGCATCCGCCTTCCCCGTAGGCAAGGGTGTTCAGAGGTGATGAAATTTTTCTTGAAAAAATCTACCGTTTCTACCAACATTCCGTCCATAGCGGGACGGGCAATGGCGACAGCTGCGCCGAGCTCCGCTCCGAAAGGTGGGAAACTTGAGTTTTTTAATTCCTAACTCGCCATTACCCCAAAGCGGTACCGTATCTCCTGCCTGTACTCCCGGCCAGCCTCCAGCGCACACGAGGGGAAGTTTGGGTGGTTGGGTGCATCGGGGTAGCCCTGCGCCTCCAGGCACAGCCCTTCGAAGGGGAGGTGGGCGCCGCAGAGGTAGTCGCCGGTGTAGAGCATCACGCCGGGCGTATTGGCGTGCACCTCCAGCAGCCGCCCCGAGGTGCGCTCGCGCAGCGAAGCCAAGTGGCGCAGGCCTTTTTTTCCGTCGCCTGCATGTTTGCCTGTAAAGTAGGCGTTGTAGCCCTCAATGTGCTGCTCGCG
>JAIRMD010000180.1 GCA_031258915.1 Prevotellaceae bacterium | reverse complement strand
ATGTTTTTTTGCATGGTGCGGTTTTTTTTACGGCGCACGGACGTGCGCCTTTTGCATATAGTGAATAATGGGTAGTGTGCCAAATTAGTTGATTTTGCTTTATATTGCTATAATAATGTGTTTATAACCAGTATTTTATGTAAATGCAATTTTTTCAGTCGATTTGACCCACTACCAAAAAAAGATTTAGCCGAGCGATGAAAATAGCCGGACGAATTTTGTCGTCTTTTGCCTTGCTGCTAACCGCCAGCCTTTGCGCCGCGCAGGGAATACAGCCCGAATGGGGCGCAGCGTTCTACTCCTTTGCCGACAACCGCGAGTACGAGCCGGAGCAGCGCCAAATACCGCAGAGCATTCTTGGCGCGTGGCTTGCCCCCGAAGTTGGCGTGCAGCTCGACAGCGTTCATCGCCTGCGTGCGGGCGTGGGGCTGCTGCGCTACTTTGGCAGCCCCGCGCAAGGCTTGGACAAGGTGGAGTACGTTGCCTACTACCACTACAACCGCAAGCCTTTTGAGCTGTACGTGGGCAGCTTCCCCGCGCGCAGCCTCCTTGCCGACTACCCCAACGCCCTTTTTTACGACTCCATCGCCTACCTGCGGCTGAACTCCGGCAACATCTTCTGGAGAATATCCGGCGAGCGGTGGCGCACAGATATTTGGCTGGACTGGGTTGGCCACCAGACGGAAATGCAGCGCGAAGCGTTTCTGGTGGGCATCGCCGGAAAATACCAGCTCAAGCGAGCGTACGCTGCCCTCCAGAGCTACATGCACCACTTTGCTACCGTAGCCGGCATCGGCAACCAGCACATTGTGGACAACGGCATGGCGCGTCCCTGCCTTGGAGTAAGCTTGCCCGTCAACTTTTTGCTGGATTCGCTCAACATCAACGCCGGGCTGCTGGCCTCGTACTCGCGCGAGCGAGGCGTTGACGAGCGCTACAGGTTCTCCACCGGGTTCATCAGCGAGCTGCTGATAGAAAAATTCGGCATTGGCCTGAAGAATACCCTCTACATCGGCGACAACCAGCTGCCGCTGTACGAGAAGTACAGCGCCGAGCGCCTCTACTGGGGAGATCCTTTTTACCGGAATACCTTCTACAACCGCAGCGATTTTTACGTGCAGCTTTTCGGCAGCAGCAGGGTGCAGGCGCGGTTCACGTGGTCGCTGCACGCTGCCGCAGGATTGCTCAGCCACCAGCAAGCATTCACGCTCAACGTTAGCCTCGACAGCCGGCAAAAGTCCGGCGCAGGCCGGGGCAACAGGCGAACAATAAAATCCTTATTTTTACCTGCTGTGCAGAGCGAAGGCCCATAGCAAGCTGTTAAAATAAACTAACCCGAAGCCAGCGGCATTGATTTTTTAATACCTTTGTAGCCTCATGAAAATGCGATGCGGGAATAGCTCAGTTGGTAGAGCATCAGCTTCCCAAGCTGAGGGTCGCGAGTTCGAGCCTCGTTTCCCGCTCACAAAAGCCACGCGCAGCGCCGGCGCACTACTGCCCGGCGCTGCTGTACTCTTCTATTTGCCTCAGGCAAAGCAGGTGCATATCTTCTTTGGCGTAGCGCATGTACCACTCCACAGTTTTTGCAATAGTAGTGCAGATGCTCCATTTGGGTGTCCAGCCCAGCTCGTAGCGGGCTTTGGAAGTGTCGAGCGCAAGCAGCTTTGCCTCGTGCAAGGCGCCGGGGGTTGAGGCATCTTTCAGCGCTCCTGCGCCGTAATGCTCCACCACCATGCGGGCAACATCCCATACCGGCACTACCGAGCCGGGTGAGGGGCCAAAGTTCCACGCTTGGGCAAACTTTGCGGGGTTGCTCCACAGCTTGGCGCCCAGCGTCAGGTAGCCGCAGAGCGGCTCCAGCACGTGCTGCCACGGGCGCACCGCCTGCGGGGAGCGTATAGCTACCGGCTCTCCGACCTCTATGGCGCGGATGCAATCGGGGATAATCCTGTCGGCTGCCCAGTCGCCGCCGCCTACCACGTTGCCCGCGCGCGCCGAGGCCACCGCCTTGCCGTGCTTTTCGTAGCATAGCGGGTTCATAAACGACCGCCGCCACGCGCTAATGGCAATCTCAGCCGCGCCTTTCGACGAGGAGTAGGGGTCGTAGCCGCCCAGCGGCTCGTCTTCGCGGTAGCCCCACCAGCGCTCGCGGTTTTCGTAGCACTTATCGGAGGTTACCATCACGGCAACCCTGGCCGAGGGGCTTTGCCTCACCTCCTCCAGCACGTTGACGGTTCCCATTACGTTCACCTCGTAGGTTTCCACCGGATGCTCGTAGGACAGCCGCACCAAAGGTTGCGCCGCCAAATGAAATACGATTTCGGGCTGGAGGCCTGCGAATGCCTCGTGCAGCTTTTCCCTGTCCCTTACGTCGGCGCGAATATCGCCTTCTATTTTTGCGCCAACGCCGCTCAGCACAAAGTTATCCTTTTCGCCATACGGGTCTAAGGCGTAGCCCCATACTTTCGCCCCTAAAGCGTGCAGCCATACCGCCAGCCACGAACCTTTAAAACCTGTGTGCCCGGTAATCAGCACGCGCTTACCTTTGTACACGCTGAAATCTACCATATCTTCCACGGCGCCTTGCCGGCGCTCCAAATATTTTCCAAATCCGATTTATCCCGCAGGGTATCCATTGGGCGCCAAAAAGCTTTGTGAAGGTAGGCCACCATCTGGTTTTGCCTTGCCAAGTTCTCCATCGGGTCGAGCTCCCAAAAGGTTTGGTCGCCTTCGATGAAGTCAAATACCTGCGGCTCGCACACAAAAAAGCCGCCATTTATCCACGTCCCGTCGCCTTTTGGCTTTTCCTGAAACGAGTCCACAATGCCGTACTTGCTGATGTTGAGCGCCCCGAACTTTCCGGAGGGCTGCACAGCCGTTACGGTGCAGTAGCGCTTGTGCTTGCGGTGAAAATCCAGCAGCTTTTTTATGTTCACGTTGCTCACGCCGTCGCCGTAGGTGAGCATGAACGGCTCGTTGAGCACCTGCGGCCGGATACGCTTGATGCGGCCGCCGGTCATGGTGTCCACGCCCGTGTCGATTAGGGTGATTTTCCATGACTCCACCTGCGAGTCGAGCACCTGCACGGAGTTGGCGGCAAGGTCTATGGTTACGTCGGATTTATGCAGGAAGTAGTTAGCAAAAAATTCCTTTATCAGGTATCCCTTGTAGCCGAGGCATAGCACAAAATCGTTGAAGCCGTAAGCAGAGTACAGCTTCATGATGTGCCACAAAATGGGCATACCCCCTATTTCTACCAAAGGTTTTGGCTTTATGCCCGTTTCTTCCGACAGGCGGGTGCCAAACCCTCCCGCCAGTATGACTACCTTCATCTGCTGTAATTTTTATGGGTTGGTTTAGTAAATACGCTTTTTGCAAAAAATAAAAGGGTAAACTTACATGAAAATCATGTAACTTCCAAAAGGAGGCAGCAAAGTTTTTGCATTGTCTTCGCTTACTCCACGCCTACCCGATGTCAGCGTAGGCCGGAAAATCCTTTAAAAATTCGATGCTGCCCGCATCGAAGCAAATGCGGCAGCAGTAGCTCGCGCTTCCGTTGGTAATGGCTAAGTAGGGCACGCAGAGCGAAATGTTGTAGCGGGCTGCCTGCGCAAATGCTTCATCGCCAATGCGCACGCCGGGAGCCTTGCACTCCACCAGCAGCAGCGGTGTCCCCGCGCGGGTGCAGGCCACAATGTCGCAGCGGCGGCTCATGCCGTTTACCTTCAGCGCGTGCTCCACCATCATAAGCCCCGCCGGAAACCCCCGCTCGTCCAGCAAAAAACGGATAAACTGCTGGCGCACACGCTCCTCTGGCGTAAGCGCAACGTACCTTTTCCGTATGGGGTCAAATACTTTGCGCTCGCCACCAAACAATTTTATATTTTGTGCATAATCAACCATCTGTAAAAGTGCTGTTCTTTCTTTTCTTTTCTTTTCTTCTGCGCATCCCGCAGCAGGTAAGCTCACCTGCCCCAGCTGACTTTTTCAGGATTCTGCGCAGCGAACTTTTCCCAGCTCGAGGGCGCTTTCCTTGATGCTTTTTTTGTAGCGGGCGCTGCTGCGGCGGCTATTTGCTCCATTACGGAGGTGGTGCAGTAAAAGTGGCACACGGCGGCGGCAAGCCCGTCGGTGGCATCCAAATCTTTGGGCAGCTCCTTTATGGCAAACATGCTCTTGAGCATTCCCGCCACCTGCTCCTTCGAGGCTTCGCCCTGCCCGGTTATCATTTGCTTTATCCTGCGGGGGGCGTACTCGCGGATGGGCACGCCGCGCGAAAGGGCGGCGGCAATGGCTACGCCCTGCGCCCTGCCCAGCTTGAGCATGCTCTGCACGTTCTTGCCGTAGAACGGCGCCTCAATAGCTACTTCGTCGGGGAGGTACTCGGAAATGATTTGCGTAACGCGCTCAAAAATCTTTTGCAACTTCAGGTAGTGGTTGGCGTACTTCTTGAGCTCAATAACGCCCATGACCGTCAGCACCGGCGTGCGGCCGGTGATTTTTATTACCCCGTAGCCCATCACCGTAGTGCCGGGGTCAATGCCCATTATGATACGCTCGGCTGCCACTATGCTTGTCCTTTAAAAAGAATTTACGCTGAATGTTGAAAATGTGTGGGGTTACTCCTTTGCTGCTACGGTTGAGCTACGCCGTGGTGCTCTTTGCCGCTGCTGCAAAATCCTCGCTGCCGCATAGCCTCAAACGTAATGACGGCAGCAGCTACCGACACGTTGAGCGAGTCAACAGCGCCGCGCATGGGGATTTTGATTTGCGCATCGGCGGCGTGCAGCCAAAAATCCGTTAGCCCGCCGGCTTCGGCGCCCATTACGATGGCGCACGGGCTGCGCATGTCCGCTTCGTAGTACCACGTTGCCGCGCCGCAGAGCGCGGCGGCCAGTATTTTTACGCCTCGCCTCCGCAAAAAATCCAGCGCCTCGCCCGATGTGCAGCGTGCCAGCTGGTTGGTGAACAGGCAGCCCACGCTGGAGCGCACTACGTTTGGGTTGAACACATCGCACTGCGGGTCGCAAACAATCACTGCATCGACTTTGGCAGCGTCGGCGGTGCGCAGAATAGCGCCAAGGTTGCCCGGCTTTTCTACCGCCTCGAGCACAACGACGAACGGATTTTGCGGCAGCTGCAAGCTCTCTATGCGCAGCTCTTTTTGCACGGCCACCGCCAGCAGGCCATCGCTGCCGGCGCGGTAGGCCAGCTTTTCAAACGCTGCGAGCGACAGCTCGAAGCGCTGCGCCGCGCTGGGCAGCGGGCTGCCGCCGCCCCAGATTTCGCGGCACACAAAGAGCGCCTGCAGGCGGTATCCCCCCTGCACCGCCAGCCCTGCCTCGCGCGCACCTTCCACCACAAGCAAGCCGCTCCTGCGGCGCTCGCGGGATTTTTCCATGAGCGCCAGCACGCTTTTGAGGCGGGGATTTTGCAAAGAAGCTATCTTTTCCACCGCGCAAAATTAGATGAAAAACCCCAGCTTTCCAAGCGCCTGCGGATGAAAAAATTTTTTTACAGAGGAAAGATAGCATTCTGCCGTTTTTCTTTACCTTTGTGCTTTGGCAGTTGGGGCAATGAAGGGTAATTTTAATTTTCATGCAAAAATTGTATTTTGGCAAACCCGCTCGTACTTTATGCTGCATACTGCACGCGGGCTGTATAACGGCGATAAATTTATTGGACCAAGATAGCACTTAAATACTGTAAATCAATTAAACACACGAATATGAAAAAAAACTTACTGCTAATCCCCGCGCTGTCGCTTACGATGCTTGCAGGCGCGGGCTTTGAATGCTGGGGCAACCCGGTGGTTATCTCCGGAAAGTGGGGCAGAGGAAAGCTGCCATACGTAACGCTCTACCGCTTGGAAAACGGCGACCTGAAGGAGGTGGCAACCTCGGAGGTCTCTGCTCCCGATAGCGCTTTCTACTTTGCCCACAAGCCGCAGCGGGAGGGCTTCTACTTTATCGGCGAGAGCAAGCGCCCCCTCAACCGGTATGCCTTTTACCTCAAGCCGCAGGACGCGGCGCTGAGCTTCGCCATAACGGAGAGCTCTTACGCCCTCACCGGCGACAACAGCCCCGAAAACCGGGAGCTGACGCGCTGGCACGATTTTATTCAGCCGCTGGAGCAGAAGTCGGTTTACTTTATGAGAGAGCCGAGCACCTACGTGGACTTTTTTCCCCTGCTGGAGGAAAAGCTGGAGCTGCTTGCCGGCTATCCAAAAAATGTGACAAGCAACAAGGTTTTTGAGGCGGCTTTTGAGGAGTACAAAAAGTTCAACTTGCTGAACATTGCCGTCAACTTCCTCTACGCCCCGCGAACGGCGCACCCCGAAGGCGAAGACTACCCCGACTACTACCGCAGCATAGACCTTGCCGCCCTGACCAAAACAACAGCAATCCTGCGCTACGTCCCATCGGGCGTTGACCTCGTCGAAAAGCTTATCTTCACGCGGATGCAGGTAAGGGGCGAAAAAGTTGATAACCCTGTGAGCGCTATTCTCGAAGCTGTTGACGAAATAGCCAACGATACGCTGAGGGGCGAGGTGGTGGCGCACTTCGCATCTGCCAAAAAAACGCACGCCGAGCTGGTTGACTACGAGGAAAGGTACGGAAAATACTTGGCTACGGAGGAGCAAAAAGACAGCCTAAAAACGCTGAAAAATTCCCTACTTGTGGTGAAGGATAAGGAAGATGCCATAGACTTCCGCTTCCCCGACGAAAACGGCAAAACCGTCGCCCTGTCCGACTTCAAAGGCAAGCTGGTGTACATTGACGTATGGGCTACATGGTGCGGCCCCTGCAAAAAGGAGTTGCCCCACCTCAAAAAGCTCGAGGAGGAGCTTCGCGGCAACCCCGACGTTGTATTCCTGAGCGTGGCTACCGACCCGCCAAAGGACGAGCAAAAGTGGAAAAATTACATTAAAGCCAACGAAATGAAAGGGGTGCAGCTGTTCGCCGGGGGCAACGCCAAGCGGGACCTCATGGTTCCGTACAGGATAGCGGGCATACCGCGCTTTATCCTCGTCGGAAAAGACGGCAAGCTCATTGCCATCGACGCTCCGCGGCCGTCTTCGCCCAAAATACGACCACTCATTAGCGCACACCTGAAATGAAGCAACCGAAGATGCTCCTGCGCACACTTGCCCTCGCCCTCGCCGCATCCATAGCCATGCCCTGCGCCGGCGAGCAGGAGGTGGTTATCCCGTTTGAGCTTTGGGACGGGCATATTGTTGTTTCGCTCCGCCTCAACGGCAGCGCCACCGCGCTCCGCTTTCTGTTCGACACGGGCGCCGACGGCATGGCCATCCGCGCTGCTCTGGCCGACTCCGTTGGCTTGACGGTCACCCATCGCCAAAGCGCGGATGTGGTGGGCGGAAGCGTGCAGATTGCCGTTTCTGCGGCAAACACCGTCCGCCTGACGGACAGCTTTTCGCTGAAAAGCCAGAGCATCGCCCTCTTCCCAACCGTCAGGCACGGCTTGGATGGCGTCATAGGCCTTAACCTTGCCGCCAGCCACGCCGTCAGCGTTGACTTCGACGAAAAGCAAATACGCCTCTCCCCTTTTGGCGCTCCCCGGCGCAACGGCAAGGCCACCGCCATTCCGATAGCCGACGGGCACAAGCTGGTAATGCTACAGGGAACGCTGAATATTGTCGGGAAAAAAGAGGTTGCGGGAAGCTTTATTTTCGACACGGGAGCCAACTACCACCTCATTGCGTTCAGCAGGTTTGTACGGAAAAATCGGCTGCTCCTCACAGGATTTCAGCCCGAAGGGCAAGCTTCGACGGTGAGCATGGGGCGCGCCACGCCCGTGTTCTACGGCAAAGCCCGCAGCTTTCGGCTTGCGCCCGATTTGGCTTTTGCAGACATGCCCGTTACCTTGCAGGCCTCAACCGGCACCGGTAGCGCCGACAGCACCCGCTACACCCCCGACGGCTCAGTTGGCATAAAGCTCATACAAAATTTCAACTTCACCGTTGATTTGCAGCAAAGGGAGCTACGGCTCTACCCGCGCAAGTAGCAAGGGCAGCTTTACTCCCCTCTTTCCTCAACAATTGTGCCGTCGGACTTAATCAGCAGCTCGACTTCTGCTTCGCCGCGCTCCATTTCAACTTTGTAAAAAATCTCCGCGCCGCACCGCACTTTTTTGACATCCTCAAAGTGATGCATGGGGCACCTGCTTTCGGCAGCGTTCTTAACAACGGCGGGCAGCTGCGAGCGGCGAATGTCTTCAACAACCACCAGCAGGTTAGCTGCCGAATCGTAGAAAGCCTTCAAGTCGCGGCGCTTCACCTCGAACTCCACCTCGTAAATGCCGTTGGCAGCTTCCCACTCCACGTCGTAAGCTCTCGGGAAGTCGGCCTGAAATTTTTGCCAAAGATTTCCCGGCGGAGCAACGTCATGCGAGTAAGCCGCCTTGTACGCTCTAATCATTTGGACAATCTCTTCGCTGGAGTACCGCGTAGAAATTGCCGGATCCTGTGCGGCAGCCGCCTGCGCGAAAAGCAGACCTGCCGCCATACCTAAAACTTTTAATTGCTTCATTTTTCACCTCCTGTTTTTAGTGGGTTAATTAATAATGCTGCAAATATAGCAATGCGATTCTGGAAAGAGTTGGGAAAAATCGAAAGCTACTTCAGCGTGAGCGTAAAAATGTGCATTTTGTCGAAGCGGTAGTCCACCTCAATCCGGTAGAGGTCGGCAATGGATTTGGCGATGGAAAGCCCCAAGCCGTGTGACTTCGCGCTGTCCGAATCGTGCCGGTAGCGGTCAAAAACGTGGGCGGCGGCTTGGCGGCTTCCGGTGTTGGCAATGCTAATGCTGTTGGGCGCGTAGCGAATGATGATTTTTCCGTTTTGCCGGTTGTGCGAAATAGCGTTTTTTATCAGGTTGGCGAGCAAAATGTGCGCCAGGTCTCTGTTCATTGGCCGCACGGGGGCAGCATTGCCCAGCCTTTCTACCGCAATTCCCTTATACGCAGCCAGCTCGTTGAGCTCGTCCAGCGCCAGCTCCAGCGCATCGCGCAGGTTCACCGGCGAGGTTTCGGGAAACTGTCCATTTTTGATTTTCGACAGCAGCAAAAGGTTGGCGTTCAATCGCTTCATACGGCCAAGAATTTTTAAGGTTTCGGCAATTTCCTCCGCGAGGCTGCTGCCGTCCTGATGCTTTTCGAGCAGCACCTCCAGCTTGGCGGTGGCAATGGCCAGCGGTGTTTGCAGCTCGTGCGAGGTGTTTTCGATGAATATTTTCTGCTCGGTGAATGTGCCGATGCTTCTTTCGAGCAGATTTCTTACCGACTCGTTCAGCTGCTCGTACTCCTTGATGTTGGTTTCCTCAAAGTCAACCATTTTGCTGCCGTCTAAGCGGAACTTTCCGAGCTCGCTCAGCAGCTTGTAGAACGGCCTGTTGGCCTTGGCAATGACCATTTTGCCCACAGCGAGCACGGTGAGCGAAAGCGCTACCCAAAGCCCCAGCAAGAGGTAGAGCATGTTTTTTATCAAGTCGTCGCTCTCGACGGTGGAGGTAAACAGCTGCAGGCGGTAGTGCTTGCCGTTTTGCTCGCAGCGAAAAGCGGTTGTGAGCATGCGCACCTCCTCGCTCTCGTGCTCGGTGGCAAAGTAAACGCTGGTGGTGGCAAAATTCTCCACCGCGCTTTCGGCCTCTGCCCGCGCTATTTCCTGAACAATGATGTTCAGCGGGTCAAAGCTTTCCAAATGCTCCACGAAGCCGGGCATCCTGTTGGCTTTGGCGATAAACTCCTGCTTCAGGTTGGTCAGGCCTTCGTCGTTGCCGTCGTGTATTTCTTTCATCTGCAAAAAGAAGTACGCGCCCGACCACAGCAGCATCACCGCCGTGAAAAACAAGGTGATGCGAAAAATAAGGTGATTTACCAGCTTCATACTATCATCTTGTAGCCAAGCCCGTATATATTCTCTATCGCTGCCTCCGACGCGCTGTCCTTCAACTTTTTGCGCAGGTTTTTCACCTGCGAATAGACAAAGTCAAGGCTGTCCAGCAAGTCTGAGCTGTCGCCCCAGATGTACTCTGCCAAGGTTGCCTTGGTAATAAGGCGATTTTTGTTGGCGGCAAAAAAGGTCAGCATGTCAAATTCTTTTCGATTGAGCTTCAGCATCTTGCCGTCAACAGAGGCCAGCCGCTCGGCAAAATCGACCGACAGGTTTCCCAGCTGTAAAATTTGCCTGCCGCCCATTTGCTTTCGCCGCAAAACGGCCTTTATTCGGGCGTGCAGCTCCGGCAGGTGGAAAGGTTTTGTCAGGTAGTCGTCGGCGCCCAAGTCCAGCCCGGCGACTTTATCTTCGAGCGAATCCTTGGCGGAGATGATGATGGTGTTGCCGGACTTGCCCTCTTTCTTCATTTCTTCGAGAATTTTCAGCCCGCTGCCGCCGGGCAGCGAAATATCCAGCAGGATGCAGTCGTAGTCGTAAACCAGCGCTTTCTCTACGGCAGCG
>JAIRMD010000161.1 GCA_031258915.1 Prevotellaceae bacterium | reverse complement strand
TTGTAAAGTGATGAACGCCAGCTACCGGCTCAAACCGAAGCACAGCTTCAAACAGGGTGCAAGCTTCGACACAACCTCATTTACCGCTACCTGCTTTCACTATACCGACCAGCCAATTGCCTTTTCGTTCGATACTGTGAACGAGCAGAAGTTTACAGTATATTTCAACAAACAGACCGGTGTCAATCAGTCTGTTACTCGGATTATAAAGTATTATTACGGAGATACAATTTGGTTCATTAAGCCACGACTTATGCGTTACTGGCTGAAATCCATTGCCGACAGGGATGCCATCGACTGTATCAACGAATTTTTAATGAGCCATCGGTAAAATGACAGTAAGCCAGCTACAACATACCGCTCCATGCAGTGAGTTCCAGCCGGAAGGCATTTACTTGAGCATTATTTTGTTCATTGAAGAACAGCTGCCTTACTTCAGGATAAACAAATGTCAAATAGATAAAAAATCTATTGAGAAAAGCTACAACAGCCAGCTTTCAATGTACTTGCAGGCTAAAAACAGCGTCGGCGCATTTTCGTTTCACAACGCGCCTCATCAACCCAACTCCAAAGAGCCGGATATGGGGACAATAACCCAAGCAAGAGTATTGAATGGTAGCTACAACAGCATTTTTGACATAGAGTGTAAACGGCTTAACTCCACATTGACGCATGTAAAAGAATATGTTTCGGGGCATACCGGTGGAATAGAGCGCTTCAAAAGAAATGAGCATGGCGTAGGTATGGCCTTTTCCGCAATGATTGGCTATGTGGAGGACAAGACGGATACCTACTGGCTCAATCAAATCAATGCGTGGATAAATGAGCTGCATATAAAAGAGCCGGCTTTTTGGAAAGAAACGGAGCATTTATCACAACACGCCGGTCATTTCATATCAACACATGAAAAACCTTCCGGCCAATACATAGCTCTGTTTCACTTCTTTTATACTGTACAATAGATAATTATATACACTTTAAACACCTTACTACCATGAAGCAGCTTTTAGCTCAATCGAAATGGGCGCGTTGGATGGCGCTTGGCATTGTATCGTTCACCATGATGGCAGCCTACTTTATGACCGACGTAATGTCGCCGCTCAAGGGCATGCTCGAAAAAACCGAAGGCTGGAGCAGCGCCAGCTACGGGCTGTTCACCAGCGCCTACGGCTGGTTCAACGTCTTTTTGCTGATGCTCTTTTTTGGCGGCTTGCTGCTCGACAAAAAGGGGATTCGCTTTACCGGCACGTTTGCCGCCGCCATCATGGTAGCGGGTGCCGGCGTAAAGTATATGGCGCTTGCCGGCGTGCTGCCGGCGCAGGGCGAGCTTGCCGGCGTGAAGTCGCAGGTGCTGCTCGCCGCTGTTGGGTATGCCATATTTGCGGTGGGCGCCGAGGTGGCCGGCATCACCGTAACCAAGGCAATCGTGAAGTGGTTCAGGGGGCACGAAATGGCGCTGGCTATGGGCTTGCAGGTGGCGGTGGCGCGCGTGGGGACGGCTATGGCGCTCGTCTTCTCCAACCCTCTGGCGCACCACTTCGGAGGAGTGTCGCACTCGGTGCTGTTTGGGTTGACGCTGCTCGCCATCGGGCTGCTTACTTTCTTAATCTACGCCTTGCTCGACAAAAAGTACGACCGGCAAGCCGGCAAAATCGCAACCTCAACGGAGGATGAATTCCGGCTCTCGGACGTGAAGCTGGTGCTCACCAGCTACGGATTTTGGCTTATTGCCTTGCTCTGCGTGCTGTTTTACTCCTGCGTTTTTCCTTTCCTCAAGTACGCTACCGACCTTATGGTGAACAAGTTTTGCGTTAACGAAGAGTGGGCTGGGCTTATTCCGGGGTTGCTGCCGTTTGGCACAATTCTCCTCACGCCGCTTTTTGGCAGCATCTACGACAAAAAGGGTAAGGGCGCAACCATTATGATCATCGGAGCGCTGATGCTGGTGGCGGTGCACGCGCTCTTCTCGGTGCCCGGCATCAGCAGCTGGGTATACGCCTTGAGCCTGATGGTGGCGCTGGGTGTAGCCTTTTCGTTGGTGCCGTCGGCGATGTGGCCATCGGTGCCGAAAATCATCCCCGAGAAGCAGCTGGGCACCGCGTACGCGCTTATCTTTTGGGTGCAGAACATTGGGCTGATGGGGGTGCCATACCTGATTGGGGTTGTGCTCGATCGCTTCTGCAAGGTAGCGCCGGCAGAAGGAGCAGTATCGTACGACTACACCCTCCCGATGCTGATTTTTACGGCGTTTGCCGTACTCTCGGTGCTCGTTGCCGTTATGCTCAAGCGCGAAGATAAGAGGAGGGCATACGGGCTGGAAAAGCCCAACGCAAGCAGCCGTCGGTAAGCCGCCAGCCCGAAACTATTTTGCGAATTAGTTCGCTTTCTTTACCGGCGGCCACTTAAAGTCTTTGGAAAAGATTTCCCACGAAGTGTTTTTGCTGGGGTCGTACCATGCGTCGCCAATATATACCATGAAAGGGGCGAACTGCTCCGGCGTAAGGTAGCCGGGCTGCACGTGCAGCAGCTGGAATTGCTCGTTGAGGAATACCACCGATGGGTAGCTCATTTTTCCGTTCAGCAGCGAGGTCGCCAGCATGTGCGTTGAGCGGCGCCCCCCACCGGGGTTGACAAACGTACGCCCCATAAAGCGAACCGTATCGTACCCCTCGGCGTTGAACTTGACGGCGTAAAAGTGCTTGTTCATGTACTCGGCAATATCGGGGTTGCCAAAGGTATTCTTGTCGTACACCTTGCACCACCCGCACCAGTCGGTGTACACGTCTATAAAGATTTTTTTAGGCCGTTTTTTGCACAGCTCAACAGCCTCCTCAAACTTATGCCACTTGATTTGCGCCGCTGCCGTTGAGCCGATTACCGCAAGCAGCAGCATTGCTACTATTTTTTTCATGCTTTGATGCTTTATGGAATGATTAGTTTTGCAGGTTACACCTTGCATCCAAAGCGCAAATGTACCCATAAAACACATTGCAATCCAACTAATTAGCATTTATTATTGTTAAATATAGTTGCGGTATCGTTTATTTAACTATCTTTAGGCCTCAAAAAACCGTTGAATTGTTGAACCTGATTAAGTTTGAAAATCAAAAAAATCCGAAAAAAATTATGGGAAAAGACATTCTTTCGCTGCAACCGGCTCGCCTGTGGCAGCATTTTTACGAGCTCACGCAGATACCGCGTCCCTCAAAGAAGGAGCGCAGGGCGGTAGATTTTGTTGCTGCGTTTGGCAGGCGGCTGGGGCTGCTTACCGACGTTGACGCTGCGGGCAACGTGCTTATCCGCAAGCCGGCCACCAAGGGCATGGAGGGGCGCAAGGCGGTGATTTTGCAGGCGCACCTCGACATGGTGCCGCAAAAAAACAGCGATACCGCGCACGATTTCGAGCGCGATCCCATCGATGCTTACATCAGCGGCGAGTTTGTCCGCGCGCGCGGCACTACGCTGGGAGCCGACAACGGCATTGGCGTGGCGGCGGCTATGGCCGTGCTTGAAGCGACCGATATTGAGTGCCCGAACATCGAGGCGCTCTTTACCGTCGATGAGGAGACCGGCATGAGCGGTGCGCTGGCCGTACAGCCCGGGTGGCTTCAGGGCGACATTTTGCTCAACCTCGACTCCGAAGAAGAGGGTGAACTGTGCGTGGGCTGCGCCGGCGGGCTGGACGGCAGCTTTAGCGCTACCTACAGCGAGCAGGATGCCGCGCCGGGCGCTGCCCTCAAGCTTAGCATCACAGGGCTAAGGGGAGGGCATTCCGGCGTGGACGTTGCGCTGGGAAGGGCTAACGCTAACAAGGTCGCCGCGCGCGTCTTGAAGCGCCTGACCGAAAAGCACGGTGCGCAGCTGGCATCGCTTGAGGGCGGAACCCTGCGCAACGCCATCCCGCGCGAAGCTTTCGCCCTCGTTGTTGTGCCTAACGCTTCGGCTGAAGCCGCAAGGCAGGAGGCGGCAGCGCTTGCGCAAATCATCGCTGGCGAGTACGCGGCTGTGGAGAACGCGGAGGAGGTAAAAATAGCGCTTGAGCCTACCCCCGACGCTCCGAAAAAGGTGATGAATGCTGCCGCGCAGCGCGCGCTGCTCAGCGCAATTTTGGCCTGCCCCAACGGCGTTATCCGCATGAGCGATGCCATTCCTGGCCTGGTTGAAACGTCCACCAACCTTGCCATCGTGAAGATTGGGGAGGGTAAAGTGACGGCCTCGAGCTTGCTCCGCAGCTCGGTGGACAGCGCCAAAGAGCACCTGGCGGAGTGCATGGAGGCAGCGTTTTCGCTGGCAGGCGTGCAAAGCAGCTTCACCGGCGGGTACCCGGGGTGGAAGCCTAACCCCGACTCGGCCATACTGAAAACAATGCGCGACTTGTACGAAGCGATGTTCGGCGAAGCGCCGCGCGTACGCGCCATCCACGCAGGGCTTGAGTGCGGCTTGCTGGGGGGAGTCTACCCCAAGCTGGACATGATTTCCTTTGGCCCCACCATCCTTAACCCGCACTCGCCCGACGAGCGCGTGGAGATAAGCGCTGTGGAAAAGTGGTGGGTTTTTTTGCTGGCAACGCTCAAAAATGCGCCCGCAAATTGAAGTTAGAAGAAGCGGTAACCATAATCGTGAGCGGTAGATTTGTATATTATTGGTAATATGTTGGCTGTAAAATGCATATTTATGCCAATCAAGAGTTGATAACCTCAGCGCTCCAGCGCCGGCGCAAGCTACATGGTCGCCTTATATGGCGACAGCTGCGCTGCACTTCGGTTCCCCCGTAGGAGGATTAATAGAAAATGGCAACGATTTTTCAGCCACAAAGCGTTGCCATTTAGGACAAAAAGTTGTATTTTTGCAGCACAACTAAAATAAAAAAAGAGTTATGGCATTAGAAACAAAACCTATCCCCGTGCTGCGCGGTAAGGCGGCAAGGGATTTCTGGGAAAAAGTGGAGAACTTCAAAATATCAGAAACGCGCGAAGAAATACGCGAGCTGAATAAACAGGTTCGAGAATCAATTGAGAAGTCAAAAAGATTAGGGTACATATAATGATCGTTTTGACGAGAGATTGTACGCTGTTTAGAGTATTGGAGGCGCAGCTTATTTCGGACTTCGACTGTGGAAGCGTGTAACCCAGCTCTCAAAAAGGGCTACACGCTTTTTTTCATGGATGCTTTCGGGAAATCCCGTAGCGAATTTTTACCAGTAATTGCCAATAAAAAAACGATGAAATTCAACCTTTACTTTTGCGCGCTGCCGGCGGCAGTGTGCTTTGGCTGCGGCAGCGACAATGCCGCCGCAGCCCCCGCGCCGGAGGCGAGCTACGTCCCCGAAGGCTACGCCCTCGCGTGGAGCGACGAGTTCGACTACGTCCGCGTATACCAAAAAGAATTATGAGTTAAAAACTAAGAGTTATGAAACACAAACTACTGCTTACTGCTACTGTTTACCACCTGCTGTTCACCGCCTGCTCGGGCAACAATACCGATAACGAAAATGTGGCGCCGGACGGCGACGTGCAGGTTTACCTCACCGTCCGCAACACCGCCACCCGCTTGGCGCAGCAGCAGGGTGTCAACTTTTCCGATGCGGCGGGCAGCCTGACCCTTACGCTCAACACCGCCGACGTGAAGCAGGAAATCGAGGGCTTTGGCGCGGCGCTCACCGGCTCGTCGGCCTACCTGATGAAGAACATGACCGCCGCCGCCCGCGAAAAGCTCCTCAAAGACTTATTCACCGGCGAGGGCATCGACATGAAGTACATGCGCCTGTGCAAGGGCAATAGCTACCGCGTGAACGAGGAGTACTACCTGCTGGGGCACTTCTCAAAGTTTGTGCAGGCGGGTGCGCACCGCGTCGGCCACGCGCTCGCGGGCAGCAGGCCAAGCAACGTGGACTTCTCCACCTTCCTTAACCCCGACGGCTCGCGGGTGGTGGTGGCCGTTAATCAGTCGGGCGCGGCGCTGGCGCTCGCCGTAAGCGACGGCAGCAGGCGCTTTGCCTACACCCTACCCGACCAGTCGTCCGTATCGCTTGTTTATAGGTAAATTTTCGCCCCTTACAAAAAAAACAAATCAACAGTTTTTTCGCAAGCTTGCAATTCGAGAATCTTTTGCTACAGGCACCTTCCGCCCCGAAATGCTGTTTCGGTGGTGGGGTACGCTGCTTCTACCGAGCTATGCACCCCATGCCACGCCAAAAAAGTTCAGCCGCCTGCAAATTTTGCAGGCGGCTGAACCTTTTTTGTGGGAGCTGAGGGGTTCGAACCCCCGACCCTCTGCTTGTAAGGCAGATGCTCTAAACCAGCTGAGCTAAGCTCCCCCCCAAAAAAAAAAAAAAATTATGTTCCGTCTTTTCGGCTCAAATCTTCACCATGTTTCTACCATTGCTTAAAAACGGTGGACAAAGGTAGCACATTTCTGTTTTTGCTCCAAATATTTTGAATAAAATATTTTTATTTTCCCTGCAAATTCTTCATCCAGCGCTCATTTTCATGCTGATAAAATACTCGATGCCTGCTGAGCTATCCGCTCTGCGCAGCTTGCGCCGTCGATGGCGGAGGAGGTGATGCCTCCGGCGTAGCCGGCGCCTTCGCCGCAGGGGTAGAGGTTGGCTATCCGGACGTGCTGCATCGTCTGCGGGTCGCGGGGTATGCGCACGGGCGATGAGGTGCGCGATTCAACCGCCAGCAGCATGGCCTCGGCGGTGAGGTAGCCGCGCATTTTTTTGCCAAACTCCCGAAATGCTTGGCGTAGCGCTCTGCTCACGAATGCGGGTAAAAGCGCGTGCAGCGGCGCCGAGGTTACGCCCGGGATGTAGGAGGTTTTGCCGAGCGACGAAGATATTCTGCCCTCCACAAAATCGGTCAGCCGCTGCGCCGGCGCGGACTGCGCGGCGCCGCCCGCCGCAAACATAGCCCGCTCTACCTCCTGCCGGAAGCGCAAGCCTGCAAGCACCCCAAACCTTTCGTACGGCGCATAGTCGGCAAGGCTTACCTGCGCTACAATGCCCGCGTTGGCATAGGGCGAACTGCGCTGCGAGCCGGACATACCGTTCACCACCACCTCGCCTGGCGCAGTGGCCGACGGCACCACCATGCCGCCCGGGCACATGCAAAACGAAAATACACCCCTGCCCGGCACCTGCGCTGCCAAGCTGTAGGTGGCAGCCGGCAAGAGCGGCGAATAACCTTTGCCGTGGTACTGTATTTCGTTGATAAGCTCCTGCGGATGCTCCACGCGCACGCCCAAGGCAAAGGGTTTTGGCTCAAGCGCCAAATTTTGCTCATCGAGCATCTCGTAAACGTCGCAGGCCGAATGGCCGGTGGCCAGCACCACCGCTACTCCCTCGTAGCGTGTCCCGCGCTCGTCAACTACTCCCTTAGCGATGCCGTTTTTTACGGCAATGCCGGTAACGTGCGTATCGAAGTGGTACTCGCCGCCGCAGCTGCAAATGGTTTGGCGAATGTTGGCCACTATGCCCGGCAGCCTGTCGGTGCCAATGTGCGGGTGCGCGTCCACCAGAATATCGGGGTTAGCGCCGTGCTGCACCAGCTGCTGCAGAATATGCGCAACGTTGCCGCGCTTGCTGGAGCGGGTGTAAAGCTTACCGTCGGAGTAGGCGCCGGCGCCGCCCTCTCCAAAGCACCAGCTGGAGTTTGGGTTAACGATGTGGTCGTGCGCAAGCTTGGCGATGTCGCGCTTGCGCTCCTTCACATTTTTTCCGCGCTCCAGAATTACCGGCCTCAAGCCCTGCTCGAGCAGCTTTAGCGCGGCGAAAAGCCCGGCGGGGCCTGCGCCAACAATGATTACAGGCGGCCTGCCTGCTACATTGCGGTAATCGAAGCGTGGAGGCATCGCATCGAGAGGCTGCTCGCCGCTCCCGTAAACGTTGAGCTGGAGCTGTAGCCGCGCTTTTCCTCGCCGTGCATCGACTGAGCGGCGCACGAGCTGTACGACCCCCACATCGCTTGCCGCGAGGTGCAAAGCCTGCGCCGCTGCCTGCCGGAGGTAATCCGTATCGGCGGCGGCTTCGGGCGGTATGGCTATGTTGATGGTGTAAGGCATATATTTTCTTTACTCATGTGTATTTTCTTTTGCCGCCTTCGGTATTTTTTTCTTCGCCGCCGGGAAATTTGCAGCTGCGTAGAGCAGAATAATCGCGTAGCAGGGTGTCAGCATCCAATACGCCTGCCGGTTGCCGATGGTGTCCGCAAGGTACCCGTAGGCGAGCGGCAGCAGGGCACCCCCTGCCGCGCCTGTGGCGAGAATGGCCGAGCCTACCTTGGCGCCCCTGCCCAATTTTTTTATGGATAGCAAAAAAACGGACGACCACGCTATCGAGCCGGATAGCCCAAGCAGCGCAACAAAGGCGACGGATAGCCAGCCGGTAACGTTGACGACGACAACGGAGAAGATAACGCCCAGCGCAGCGCAAACGCCCAGCGCGCGCTCCATGCCGATAAACCGGGGTACGACAAAAATACTCAGCAGGCAGCCCAGCAGCGCGGCAAAAAGCGAACATGCCGGGAGCGCTTTGGCCACCTCAAAGCTCATGCCCACCGATTTTCCGTAAAGCGCGGCGCTGCCAACGCTGATAACCTCTGCACCCGAACAGGCAAAGAGCGCCAGCAGCCCAAGCCAAAGGCTCGGGAGGCGAAAAATGCTGCTGTACGGCGCACCTTCCTCCTGTCCGCCGTTCTCCTGTTCGGCGGCGATGGCGGGGAGCGGCGCAGACTTTACCCACAAGGCCGCCCCCGCCAGCGCCAGCATGATGACGAGGTAGGGCAAAACCGCTTTGTGGGCAAGCGTATCGAGCTCTGCGGCGCGCGAGGCACCTTCCGTTATTCGAATGCTCGCCTCAAGGCTGTCTATTTTGTAAAATAGGATGCTGCCCAGCGCCAGCGTGCCAACCACGCCGGCAGCCTTGCCGCAAATGTCCGCAATGCTGCGGCGGCGCGGCAGTGCGCTTTCGGTCGCGCCGAGCGCGGCGGCGTACGGATTAGCTACGGCTTGCAGCAGCCCAACTCCGGCACCCGAAACGAGCAAGCCCAGCAAGAACAGCGGGTAGGTGCGCAGCAAGGCGGCAGGAACAAAAATGAACGCCCCTGCCGACATCGCCATCAGCCCCATCACCATGCCACTTTTGGAGTCGGTTTTTCTCAGCAGGCGCAGCGACAGCCCGGCAACGGCAGCGTATGCAAGGTAAAAAGCAAACGCGACGAAGTACGATTGAAAGTTGCTCAGCTCGCAGGCTACCTTGAGGTGGGGAATGAGCGTGGCGTTGAGCCATGCGACAAACCCACAAATGAAAAACAGCGCTCCAATGGTGGAAATTCCGGAGGCGAAAATTTCGAATATAGACTTTTTTTGCTTCATATTCACGAATCATTAAAAGCTAATCGCTTTCTTATATTTTTTTCTCGACAAATATAGCGTAAATTTGTGGTTTAAAATAGCAGTTTAAAAATATACGCATGGAAGAAGTTGACCGGATTGCTGAAATGCTGCGCAGAGGCGGCATCATGCTCTACCCCACCGACACGCTGTGGGGGCTGGGCTGCGATGCTACCAACGATGCTGCCGTTGCAAAAATTTTTGCCATCAAGCGGCGCGCCGATGCAAAAAGCCTGATTGTGCTGGTGGACGGCGAGGAAATGCTGCGCCGCTACGTGCGCAATGCGCCGGAGGCAGCGTTGGATATTGTGCGCCGAAGCGCCGCGCCGCAAACCATTATTTACCGCGAAGGCGTTGGCTTGGCCAACGGCGTACGCGCTGCCGACGGCAGCATTGCCGTCCGCGTTGCCAACCACCTATTTTGTCAAAAAATTATTCGCGGACTGGGGAAGCCTGTTGTTTCGACATCGGCAAATATTTCTGGTACTGACGCTCCGCGAACGCTGGACGAGGTAGCCCTCACCGTGCGGCAAAGCGTAGATGTGCAAGTTAGCGTGGCGTGGGAAGGGCAGCCCTCGCGCAAACCCTCTGGAATTATCCGCCTTGAGCCGAGCGGACAGGTTAAGGTTATCAGGTGAAGGCAGCAGCGCTTACGGTGTGGCAACGCTGCGCGCAGCAAAAAAAATCAGAAAATGGCAAAAAAAACAGGAATGGCAAAAAAAAGCAAAGGTGCGAGGAGCTTCTTGAAGGATGACGTTAGCTTTTCGCTGCTGGCCATTTGCTCCGCAGAACCCGACACGCGCATGGCGTGGCTGCTCAACCGTGCGCTGCACCTCGATTTTGTTCACCGCTGCGATGTGTGCGGCGAGGAGGCGAGGAGGCGGCAGGAGCAACCCTTGCTGGACGGGAGCGGCAGCGAGAGCGATAGCGAGCTCGGAGAGCCGCAGCAATTTGCGATTTTTTGCGCCGTCAGTAGCATTGTTAACCGCACCTACATTCTGATTACAAACCGGCAAAACAGCAAAACGCTCATCAGGGAGTTTGCGCACGTTGACTACCTGCTGAAGGTTCCGGAGGCGCTGCCGACCAAAGAGCTGGCCAAGCTCGGCGCTGCCATTCGCGCCATTCCCGGCGTGCTGGCGTGCATTACCGTTGCCGGTAACTTCAAGTACAGCTCGCTGCTGGCGAGCTTGGAATTGTAGCTACAAGTCCGGTTTACTTCAGCAAAAATTGTCCGCTTCCGCTCAGGTTCCCGTCGATATATACCTCAACCGCGTAGGCACCTTTGGACAGCTTCTTGTTCTTTGCATCAAAAAATACGCAGGTTTCCAAATCCTGATTTTGGTAGTCAACCTCGCGCTTTGCCGAGTACGCCAGCAGCGCTGCCTGCGCTTCAAAAGCGCCCTCGTCGGCATCGGTGGTCAGCAGCTGGCTGTCTGGTCCAATGAAGCGTACGTAAGCGTAGCGGCTGCCGGCCTTTGCAATTGTATTTTCGTTGATGGTAAAGCAGGCTCGCAGCTTTTTGCTGCGACTGGCGGAGTACGTATCCTTATCGCGGCTGTTCAATCCAGAGGCTTCAACGTTGCGCACCTTTAGCACCGAGCCTTTTTCGATTTGCAGCGACAGGTCTTCTTTCTCTTTGCCCAACTTTTCATTTTCTGCCTGCGTGCTTTGCAAATTTTGCCTCACCTCTTTGTTTTCTGCCAAAAGCCTTTGGCTTAGTGTATTGAGAGAGTCTATCTGGCGAATGTAGCTGCGCATAATATCCCGTAGCGTACTTGCTTCTTTTTCGTACTTGCGGATTTCGGCATAGTGCACTTGCTGGGTGGAGCGTAGCTTTTGCTGTAGCGCTTGTATTTTTGCTTTTTCGGTTTCCAGCTCTAAGGTTATGGCCTTGTTGCTGGTTTTTATATCATCATATTCCGTCAGCATGTTGTTCAGCTTTACCAAAATGCTGTCGCGATCCTCGGATATTTGCCGGTTTACGTCCCCCAGCATGCGCGATTCCCGTACGTGCCAAAATGTAATGCAGGCAAGCACCGTCACTAATACCAAAATGACGAACTTGTAGCCCGAATGGTTTGATTTTTTTTCTTGCGTCTCCATAAGAATATAGAATATAGAAGTTTAAAATATTTGGAAATGACGGCATCAGAATCTGAAATCTTGAAATCTTCACCCGCAGCCTTCCGCCGTCAAATCTCTAAAAATTTCTTCAAGGGGTTTTTCATGCCGCTGTATTTTCAGGATGGTAATATTTTCTTTTACCGACAGCTGGAATACCGCAGGGCGAATATCCTCTGCACCGCGCGCCGTAAGCAAAAACGTGCGCGGCGCGATTTCTTCCGCACGCGCAACGCTGTCCACCTGCGCAAAAATTGCCTTGCTCACCTCCTCCATAAACTCCACCTCCACAGCGTTCACTACCTCCGATGCCTGCTGCCGCACGCGCCGGGGCGTATCGTGCGCCACAATTTTTCCTTCCTTAATGATGATCACCCTATCGCACATTGCCTCCACCTCCTGCATGATATGGGTAGAGAGGATTACCGTTTTTTCTCTGCCCACCCTGACGATGAGCTGCCGGATTTCCGAGAGCTGGTTGGGGTCAAGCCCGGCGGTAGGCTCGTCAAGTATCAGCACGTCAGGATTGTGGAGCAGCGCCTGCGCCAACCCCACGCGCTGGCGGTAGCCCTTGGAGAGCTGCCCTATCTTTTTGTGAGCTTCGCGCGAAAGCCCCGTAACCTCTACGGCGTTGCTAACGGCGTCGCGCGATTTTTTTTTCAGCCCGTAGATGCCGGCCACAAACGCCAAAAATTCGCTTACGTACATGTCCGTGTAAAGCGGGTTGTGCTCCGGCAGGTAGCCAACGGATTTCCTTGCCTGCAGCGGCTGCGCCGCTACGCTGAAGCTGCCGATAAACGCCTCGCCCGACGACGGCGGAATAAAACCCGCCAAAATTTTCATCATGGTAGATTTCCCCGCTCCGTTTGGGCCAAGCAGCCCCACAACCTGACCGCGCTCAACCTCAAACGAAACGTGGTCTAACGCTGCCTGCGCTCCATAGTGCTTCGATACGTTGGCTACTTTAATCGACATTTGCAATACTTTTTCTTTTTGAGCGTAAAAATAAGCGGGAGGTTTTTTGCTACATCCCGCTTAAACGCTGGCGTTGGGCGCACTTTGCAGCTGGCGACTCCAGAAAGGCTCGAACTCTCGACTCACCTACGCGCAGCGCGAGAAGACGCTAAAGAAAATAGACGACACCAGTAAAAAAAAATAACCCGCCGGCAGCTCTAATGGTATGCGCAACGGGCGTTGTTACCTTTAAATTAGGCAATGCCCAATTGTTGCCAATACTTTCAACAGCAAAGGTACAACTATTCTTGAAATAACAAAAGGAAGATGAGCTGAAAAATATTTGCCAGGTAGAACATTCTCGCCACCGCTCGCTGCATAGCTTCATTATGAACCTGATGGCGGCGCTTGGCGCCTACTGCTTTTTTGAAAAAAAAACCTGCCATTCAGCTCGATATGGTCAACCAGAACTCGCATTGCTTCATGCCATTCGTGATTTTTAACAATACGTTATCCCGAACTCAGGTTAAATAGCGTCCCGTGCTCTCCGTAGCAGAAAATTTACTACCTTTGCCCCCCTCAAACCTTTAAAAAATTGATTTAGCATGGCAAAAAAATTATTTTTAGCAGCCTTTGCGGTAGCAAGCTTAGCGGCGCTGTCCTGTACTAAGGATGACGATAGCAGCCCGCAGGACACCGCCACAATCGCTGCGTACGACACCATCACCGTTGACTTTTCCGACCTCACGCTCTCCGCAGGCAGCCACTGGGACGGCAGCGACGGCAGCGGGCAGTTCGTCAGCGGCATAGCGACCTTCCTGAACAGCTACAACGCCGACTTCAGCTCGTGGAGCGGGTTTGCCTACTCCAACCAAAGCGATACCTCCGCCAGCAGCTACACCGCTCAGTTTGACGTATACACCGCCTCACCGAGCAGCCGGGGGGTTTTTGCCGTCGGCTATATGGATACCTACGCGACGGCTACCTACACGCCTGCCATTCCCACCGTAACGTTTACCGAGCAGGTTGCCCTTCAGAGCGCAGATTTTGCCCTCAACGCCTACGCCTACAAGAGCATGAGGGACGGGGACGGCTTTGCAAAGCAATTTGCGGCAAACGATTGGTACAAAATTACCGTCAAAAGCATCGATAGCGCTGGCTTGGCTGTGGATTCGCTGGAGGTGTACCTCGCCGATTTTCGCGATGGGAAAAGCCTGCTCGTTGACGACTGGACAAGCTTTAGCCTTGCCCCCCTTGGCGCGGCAGGCAAGCTTACCTTTGAGGCGAGCAGCACGGATATCAGTGCTTACGGAATGAATACGCCCGCCTACTTTTGCATAGACAACATGGTAATTTGCGTACCCCGAAAGGACTGACCCCCGCGGGGCGGCGCCTACTCTCCGCTCATGAAATCGTGAAACGTCTTCCGCATCAGGTCGGCAAGCGAGAGCTGGTAGGTGATGTAGGCGCGCAGGTGCGAGGTGTAGGCGGTGTTGAGGCGGT
>JAIRMD010000128.1 GCA_031258915.1 Prevotellaceae bacterium | reverse complement strand
TGTGGTGAGATGGGTAAAAATGCTTGAGGCAGTGGAAAGCTTCGAGATAAAAAGCATAGAGACATTAGAAATAATTGGCAATCAAGTATCTTTCACTTCTCTTATCCCGAACTCAGGTTATCAGATATCCTGGCGGCTCGTGGATGAAGGGCGTGCGGGTTTACCCTACCCCAGCAAGCTCTACATCGACTACGTGAACGAAACCGTCAGGAGCTCGGCTGACTCCACCGGCAACATTCCGGTCAACGTGGAGTACCGCATTCAGAGGAAGAAGAAATGACGGGGCGCTGGGAGAGAACGCCAGCAGCGCTCAAAAAGAGAATTAGCCGAATCTGCAATTTGAAATCATTTTCCAAATTCTGATTTATCCGCTAAAATTGATTACCTTTGCTCCCGAATACCATCAAGGGGTGCCCCGAAAGGCTGAGATCACACCCTTAACACCTGACGCGGGCAATGCCGCCGTAGGAATGATAAATCTTCTCTTTTCCGGCAGGATGCCTCTTGATGGGTGCAGCTGAATATTAACTCTAATAACGCGCTACTCATCATGAGCGAAGCAAAGCGATACACGGCAGCGCTGACCATTGCAGGCTCCGACAGCGGCGGGTGCGCAGGCATCCAGGCCGACCTCAAAACGTTTTCTGCCATCGGCGTATTCGGCGCGTCCGTCATTACCTCCATCACGGCGCAAAACACGCAGGGGGTTCGGGCGGTAGAGGCGCTATCTCCCAAAATCATCCGGCAGCAGCTGGAAGCGGTGTTAGACGACGTTGCCATCGATGCCGTCAAGACCGGCATGCTTCCCTCGCCCGAAATCATTGAGGTGGTCGCCGAAATGATCGACCGCTACCGCTTGAAGAGCGTCATCGTCGATCCGGTCATGGTCGCTACGAGCGGCGCCCGCTTGGCGTTGGCCTCCACCGCCGGTGCCTTCAAAAAAGAGCTCTGCCGGCGGATAGCGCTCATCACGCCCAACGTTCCGGAGGCGGAGGCGCTTTCCGGCGTTTCCATTCAAGCGGAAAAAGATTTTCGAGAAGCGGCGGAGGTATTGCTCGCGCAAGGCTGCCCGGCGGTTTTGATCAAAGGAGGACACCTGCCGTCCGCCTGCTCTGTGGACATTCTTTTTCGGCAGGACAAAGAGCCTGTTTCCTTTTCGTCGCCCCGCATTTGCACCGCCAACCTGCACGGCACGGGCTGCACCTTTTCGGCTGCCATTGCCGCCTACTGCGCGTTGGGGCGGGAGCTGGAGCCCGCAGTAAAATCGGCAAAGACCTACATCTCATCTGCCATCCTGAGCGGAAGCAAAAGGACGCTGGGTAAAGGGCACGGGCCGGTTAATCATTTTTTCAAAAGTGTAGCATGACTGTCATTCTAAACGATAAACCGCATGAGGTCGCGGAGGGAACTTCGCTGGCAGCTTTCATTGAAAATCTCGGCCTGAAGCAGCGCGGCATTGCCGTGGCCATCAATTACGAAGTCGTACCCAAAGACCGGTGGGCAGAAACGATTTTGTCCGACCGCACGGAGCTGATGCTCATTCAAGCCGTATCGGGGGGGAGTCGGTAAGTCGTAAGTCGTAAGTCGATAAGTCGTAAGTTGTAAGTTGTAAGTTGTAAGTCGTAAGTTGTAAGTTGAAAGCTATACTGCACGCGGGCAGGTTTTGCGCAGTAGTGGCGCTTCCCCGTAGGGGAAGCATATCAGTAGAAAAATGTCGGCCACCGGCATCCCCCCCCGTTCCCCGTAGGGGAACAACATCAATGTCAGGCGTTTTCTGTTGACGTTGTTCCCCTACGGGGAACGGGGATGCATCATACGCTTTTTCTACTGATATGAATGCCGTAATGGGCAATGCACAAATCCTGCCCTCGTGCTGTATAAGCTGTAAGTCGTAAGTCGTAAGTCGTAAGTCGTAAGTTGGAAGTCGTAAGTTGGAAGTTGAGAGTTGAGAGTTGAGAGTTGAGAGTTGAAAGTTAAGAGGGATGGGAACATTGGCACTTGTGGTGATTACGGCCGAAGCGATTTTTGAGGGCGAGGCTGCTGCTTTGAACAAGCTGTTCGAAGGAGGGATGGGCACTTTGCACCTTCGGAAGCCAACGGCCTCCGAAAAAGAGCTGCGCCACCTTTTGCTGCAAGTAAATGCGGCGTTTCATGAGCGGATTGTACTGCACGACCACTTTGCGCTCGCCGGCGCGTTCCGCTTAAAAGGTGCGCACCTAAGCCGGCGCAACCCTGTTCCGCCGCCGCCGCCGATAAATTCTGTGAGCCGCTCCTGCCATTCCTTGGCGGAGCTGGAGCAGATTGGCGATTTCAGCTACGTATTGCTCAGCCCCATATTCGATAGCATATCCAAAAAGGGCTATACGCAAGCTTTCGCAAGGGAAGATTTATTGTCCGCAAAGGCAAAAGGCTTGCTAAACGAAAAAGTAGTGGCGCTGGGCGGCGTCAGCGCGGCAACCATTCCCCTTGCCGCGTCCTGCGGGTTTGGGGGGGTAGCCGTACTTGGCGCGCTGTGGGGCGATTTCCCAAAATCTAAAGACGAGCGCGCGCTAATGAAACGGTTTGGCGAGCTGCGAGCAGCGGCACAAAAGCAATGAACGGATTACTATTTATAGCGCACCAAACGGAGCGCTACAGCTACCTGCAATCGGTGGAAATAGCGCTGGCAGGCGGCTGCCGGCGGATACAGCTGCGGATGAAGGAGGCAACGCCTCGGGAGGTGGAAGCAACGGCGCATATCGCAAAAAAATTATGCGAACCCTTCGGCGCAGAGCTCTACATCAACGACCACGTGGAAGTCTGCAAAAGCGTCCGCGCCGCAGGCGTGCACCTGGGAAAAGCAGATATGCCTCTGCGCGAAGCCCGCCGGATTCTATGCAAGGATTTTATCATCGGCGGCACGGCCAACACCTTTGAAGATATTCTGCGGCTGAAAAGCGAAGGCGCAGATTACATCGGGCTGGGGCCGTTCCGCTTTACGGCGACCAAAAAAAACCTTAGCCCTACCATCGGGCTATCCGGCTACCGGCGCATAATGGAGCAGTGCAAAGAGCACGGCATCAAGCTGCCGGTGCTTGCCATCGGCGGCATTGCGGCGAGCGACATTCCGGATATTTTGAGCACAGGCGTGTCGGGAATTGCTTTGTCATCGGCTATTTTGCAAGCGCAAAATCCGGTGGAAGAGGCAAAGCGAATAGTAGCAGCTGTCCGAAAAAATCGGGCAGCAGAAAAATCTATTAAGAACAATACGGACAGTAAGCAATATGAGTAACCTCACCATCGCAGGGAAAGAATTTTCCTCCCGCCTGTTTCTCGGAACAGGCAAATTCAGCTCCAACGAAACCATGCGCCGAGCCATCGAAGCGTCGCAAACGCAAATGGCGACCGTTGCCATGAAGCGGTTAGACTTCAGCCGTAAGCAGGACGATATGCTGGCGCACGTCCTGCTGCCGGGCGTGCAGCTGCTGCCGAACACTTCGGGCGTTCGCAGCGCCAGGGAAGCCGTTTTTGCCGCTCAGCTGGCGCGCGATGCCTTTGAAACCCGCTGGCTGAAGCTGGAAATCCACCCCGACCCGCGCTACCTGCTGCCCGACCCCATAGAAACGCTGAAGGCAACCGAAGAGCTGGCCAAGCTCGGCTTTGTCGTCCTGCCCTACATTCAGGCAGACCCCGTTCTGTGCAAGCGCTTGGAGGAGGCCGGCGCCGCCACCGTCATGCCGCTCGGCGCACCGATAGGAACCAGCAAAGGCCTCAAAACGCGCGACCTGCTGGAGATAATCATTGAGCAGAGCCGCATACCCGTCGTGATAGACGCGGGCATTGGAGCGCCCTCGCACGCCGCCGAAGCAATGGAGCTGGGCGCCGATGCCGTCCTGGTCAACACCGCCATTGCCGTCGCCGGAAACCCCGTTGCCATGGCAAACGCCTTCCGGATGGCGGTGGAAAGCGGGCGCATCGCTTTTGAGGCGCAGCTGGCAAGCCCGCTCAATACGGCGGAAGCAAGCAGCCCGCTAACTTCTTTCTTAATGAAAGGCTGAAAGTATATGGATAAATCAACAATGAAGCACGCTTAGAGCTGACGCTAAGTGGAAATGAATCACCTCTTTTCTCTCCCTATTAGTAGCTGCTAATGGCTACGCATAGCGTATAAAAATCACAACAAATTGGGATTGTACGCTCTTTTCGGCTGCCTTACCTTTGTAAAAAATTTTAAAGGGTATTTATGAATCATTACAGAGCGATATTTTGTATGAGCTATCTTCTTTTATATATGTCGGTTGCCCGCTCCCGCCGCAGCTTCCAAAAATACCTACAAATAAGGATTGCGGCAATCCTTTTTTATGGAGACCTTTGCACCCGAAAAATGTACGGCACGGCATTGCCGCATTTTGGGATGTTTTTTTTACGGATGAGCATGAGAGTTTTTATATCACATATTTTCTTTTGTTTTTTGTTGCTGCTGCTGTGCGCCGCACCCGCCTTTTCGCAGAAGCAGGGCGCGCGGCTGTGGGGGAGGGTGGTTGTTGCAGACGGAAGCCCGGTGGAGCACGCTTCGGTGGCGCTCAAGAATACGCGGTTTGGCGTGGTGGCCGACGGCAAGGGGAGGTACACCCTTCACGCCCCTGCGGGGGAGTACACGCTGGTGGTTAGCGCCATAGGGTACAAGACCGTTGAGCGTCCCCTGTCGCTGCGGGGGCGGCAGTCGCTGGTGGTGGAGCTGGAGCCCGACGAAAAGGAGATAGAGGAGGTAACGGTGGTGGGCAAAAGCGTTGTGCGGCAGGTAAACGAATCGGTGTTCAACGTGGTGGCCATCGACGCCAGGCCCCTGCACAACACCTCCATGAACCTGACCCACGCGCTCGACAGGATTTCGGGCGTGAAGATACGGGAAACGGGCGGCGTAGGGTCGCGAACGCAGGTGGCGCTCAACGGATTTAGCGGGCGGCACGTCAAAATGTTCATGGACGGCATGCCGATGGAGGGCTTCGGGGCGGCCTTTCAGCTCAACAACATCCCGGTCAACCTCGCCGAGCGGATTGAGGTCTACAAGGGCGTGGTGCCCATAGAGCTGGGCGCCGACGCGCTGGGCGGAGCCGTCAACATCGTTACCCGGCAGCTGAGGAGCACCTACGTAGACGCATCGTACTCCTACGGATCGTTCAACACCCACAGGTCGAACCTCAGCGTGGGGCACACCGCAAAGAGCGGCCTCTCCCTCCAGCTGAACGCCTACCAGAGCTACTCCGACAACAGCTACCGGGTAAAGACCAAGCTGCTCGACCTGACCACCAACACCTACTCGCAGGAGGAGTACTGGTTTCGGCGGTTTCACGACAACTACCGCAACGAGGCGGTGGTGGGCAGGGTGGGCGTTGTGCGCAAGCCCTGGGCAGACCGCCTGATGCTGAGCCTGACGCTGAGTCAGGAGAAGGCGGACATCCAGAACTCCAACCTGATGACCATCGTTTACGGCGGGCGCAAGCGGAGCGCCAGAAGCGCCATCCCCTCGCTCCACTACGAAAAGCAAAACCTGATAGTGCCCAACCTCCACTTTTCGCTAACGTCGACCTACAGCATCTCCCGCAACAACAACATCGACACCATGGCGCGGCAGTACAGCTGGAGCGGAGCGTACCGGCAAAAAACCTCCAAGGGCGAGGGGTCGTACTCCATGAGCGAGTACAACAACAGCAACTTTAGCGCCACCGCCAACCTCCGCTACCGGATTGCCGGCAGCCACTACCTGTCGCTCAACAACCTGTACAGCGACTTTAGCCGAAAGGCTTCGGACGCTGTGGCCAACTCCGAAACCAGCACCGCCGCCACCTTTATGCGGCGCACAAACGCCAAAAACGTGGCGGGCGTATCGTACAAGCTGCAGCCGTCGGACAGGTGGAGCGCATCGGTGTTTGCCAAGCGGTACGACGTGCTGGTGCGGGGGCCAATCAACATCTCTACCACCTCCACCACCGTCTACGAGGAGCAGGAGCGCTCGTTCTCCACCGAAGGCTACGGGATAGGCGCTACCTACCGCCCCCTGACGTCGCTCCACCTCAAGGCTTCCTTTGAAAAATCCTACCGGCTGCCCTCCGAAAACGAGCTGTTTGGCGACGAATCGCTCGAAACGGGCGACGCCGGCCTCAAGCCCGAAAGCAGCCAAAACCTCAACCTCAACCTCTGCTACGACAAAGCCCTGAGCAAGGCGCACGCCGTGTACCTCGACGTTGGGCTTATCTACCGCGATACAAAAGACTACATCCGCCGGCAGGTGGAGCAGCGCTACGGCGGCGCCTACTACACCAACCACGGGCGGGTGCGCAACCTCGGCTTCGACGTGGAGGCGCGATACTTCTACAGGCGAGCGTCCGTTGGCGGAAACCTCACCTTTCAGGACATACGAAACATGGAGCAGTACGCCGTGGGGGGGCGCAAGCTCATCTACTACAAAGACCGCATGCCCAACGTCCCCTACCTGTTTGCCAACGCCGACGCCAGCTGCAACTTCTACAACCCGGCAGGAAAGGGGAGCGTGCTCTCCGTAACCTACAACATGCGCTACATCCACTCCTTTTTCCGAAGCTGGGAGAGCGAGGGGGGCGACATCATCATCCCAACGCAGCTCTCGCACGACCTCACCCTCACCCTCTCGCTCCGAAACGGAAGGTACCACGTTGCCGCAGAGGTGAAAAACATTGCCGACGAAGCGCTCTACGACAACTACAGCCTCCAGAAGCCCGGCAGAAGCTTCATGCTAAAGCTCAGATATTTTTTCTTTAAACAATAATTCACCATTAAAAATCAACTAAATTAAATTATCATGAAAAACATTAAAACAGAAAAAACAAAATCGGCGCTTAGAAAATCGGCGCTCATCGGGTGCAGCCTCCTCACCCTGTCCCTCACCTCCTGCGACAGCAAAGACGATACCGGAGATGACAACGCTGCGAAAAAGGGCACATTCTTCATCGCCGTTGCGGGCGAAAGCGCCCAATACATCCTCCGGGCGAACGACTTGGAAGCCGGCAACCTGTCGATTTCCGACAACGTAAAAGAGCTTGCACAAACAGGATATACGTGGATATTCAACGACGACCCCTCAGTAGCCGTCGGGTTAATCTACCAGCAGGGAGATCCGGGAATAGGCTTGGGCTTCACCGTTGACCCCGCCGACAGCACGCTGAAGGAGTCGGGGCAATTTCAAATCACCTCGCGCTTTACCTCCTACGGCTTTTTCGACAAGTACGCGCTCACCAGCGTTGGAGGACAAACGCCGGCGGACGACACAAGCAGGTCGGACTACGTTACCTTCAACTTCATTGATTTGAGCAACAAATTTGCGCTGAGAGACAAGAGCATCCCAACGCTCAACATTACCGGCAACGGCGAGCAGGCCACCTTTTCGGGTGTTGTGGACATGGGCAACGGCGAATTCCTCACCGGCTTGGTTGTTTCGCAGCCGAAAGACGCAAGTCAGACCGGCGGAGCAAGCTCGGGCGCCATTACCCACCCCGACAGCGTGTGGGTTGCCGCATACGACAAAGACCTCAACCTGAAACGGATTTACAGGAGCGACAAGCTCAGCTACTCTTCGGGGCGATTCCGCTCGCAGTACTACTCGCAGATAGGCAAGGCCGACGACGGCAGCGTATACGTCTTCTCCGGCTCGTACGAAAGCGCCACCACAAAGCCTTGCGGCGCGCTGAAAATCAACAAAAACGCCACCACCTTCGACGCGAGCTACTACTTCAACATCGAAGAAAAGACGGATGGCTACCGCTTCCGGAAAGTTTGGCATGTTACCGGCAACTACTTCATGCTTGAATTCTACAACGACAAGACGCCCAGCGCCACAGGCGCCGCCACTCAGTACGGCATTGTAGATGTAGCCAGCAAGACGTTCAACTGGGTAACCGGTATTCCCGCTAAGGATCAGATTACCGGCACGGGCTTACCTGCGGCGTACAACGGGAAGATGTACTTTCCCATCACCGCCACCGGCGCAGATCCCGCCATTTACATTATAGACCCGGCCACCGCCACCGCCACAAAGGGCATAAGCGTAACCGGCGCATCCTCCATCAGCGCAGTAGGGCGGCTGGCGTACTGATCTGAAAAGCCGGAAGCCGGAAGCCGGAAGCCGGAGCCGGAGCCGGAGCCGGAGCGGGGCGGGGTAAGGTGCACTTGCCCGCTTCGCTCCGGCTTCCCGTAGCTGTAAATATCTTCCCTGCCATTCAACCTTAAGAATTCAAAAATGAAGATTTTGCTTTTTTTGGTCTGCACCGCCGTTGGGGCGCATGCCTTTGCGCAGGCGGGCATTTGCATTGGGGAGAGCGATACCATCTACTCCCACGTTTTGGGCGAGGAGCGGACGTACTGGGTACACCTTCCCAACAGCTACGCGGACAGCGCCCGCAAGCGCTACCCGGTGATTTACCTGCTGGACGGCGATTTGTTTTTCCACGCCATGGTAGCGGTGCACCGCTCCTACTCGGGCGGCAGGCAGCCGGCGATGCCGGAGTGCATCATAGTCGGCATTTTGAATACCGACCGCACGCGCGATTTAACGCCATCGAAGTCGGCCTTCCGGCGCGACGGCAAGCGGTATGCTGAGGATCGGGAGGTTGGCGGCGGCAGCGAGCTGTTTACAGCCTACTTAGGCGGCGAGCTGCGCCCTAAGGTGGAAAAGAAATATCGGGCAGGCGGCGGCAGCATTATTGTTGGACATTCGTTTGGGGGGCTGTTTGCGCTGAGCGTTCTGCTGCGCCACCCGGAGCTGTTTGACGTGTACGTCGCTTTAGACCCAAGCTTCTGGTGGGACAACGGCAAGCTGGTGCGGGAAGCCGCCGCGCTGCCGGAGGCGGGACAATTTGTCGGCAAGCGGCTCTACGTGGGCGTTTCGGGCAAAACATCCTCCGAAGCAGGCAACATTCACTGGCAGGTTGCCGACGATTTTCGCTACAACGCGCTTCCAAAAGCCGCAAAAAACGGCCTGCTGCCGAGCTGGAGAACGTTTCCCGACGAAACGCACGGAACGGTTGCTATTGTTGGTATGACCGACGCTTTTAAGGCCATTTTAAGATGAATTTCAGAACATACGGGAATAATTTTACCTGATAATTTATGGCATCCCCGATTTTTTATACTGCACGCGGGCAGGTTTTGCGCAGTAGTGGCGCTTCCCCGTAGGGGAAGCATATCAGTAGAAAAATGTCGGCCACCGGTGTCCCCCGTTCCCCGTAGGGGAACAACATCAATGT
>JAIRMD010000088.1 GCA_031258915.1 Prevotellaceae bacterium | reverse complement strand
CCGCGAAGTATTCGGCCAATATTTCGGCCAATTTTGTACCTTTGTTGTCAACCTTAGTAGTCATAACGTAGAATTTAAATGTCGTTTTTTTCTTCTAAGTTACTGACTATTAAGGTTTTTACAAACAAAAAATACGTTTAATATTACTATAATATGTTAATTGTCAGCGAGTTGCAATTTTTTGTCATGTACTAAGCTATCTTGTTGCAAGTGATGCGATGCTTTCAGACGTATGGATTAATCCGTCTCTCACTGACGGGTTAGCCGCTTACGACCCCCTGACAAAAGACATGTATTTTAGAAGCAACGATTATATTTCGACTTTATTCCCTGAAGAGTTTATCCATTTTTTTCAAGATAATTACTATCCGGGAGGCATCGATCAGTATAGGAAAAATACGATGGTGGGATTTGCCAATATTGAATTTGAGGCAAAGTTAATACAGGATTTGCTGTGTGTTCGTAGAGATGGCGTTTGCCCTGCTTTGGCGGCAGGATTGAATAAAAGTAGTGAATATTCGGAATGGATAGAAGAAATAGGAAGAGAAAATGACCATTTTCCGAATTATACCGAACTGCTGCAACGAAGTCCGAATTGGGGCAACTACAACTACTGGGACTTTCTGGAAGATTTCAAGCTAAAATATCCGGAATATAATAAGCCTACTGAGCCAAATCTTACTCCTAAAGTGGTTAATTTTTTGAATAGTGGAGGATGTTAGATTCCAATATGTAAATAGTGTTTGTAACTACAAAAATTGAAAGACAATGAAAAACAAAAAATACCTGTGCCTGCTCATGGCGCTATCCCTTGCCTTATGCGGTAAAGCAGAAAGCAAAGAGGTAGAGTTGCTCGCAGACGGAGTAGCATACAGCGTAACGTACTACTCCGGTAGGAGCGGATGTCACGTGAGAAACAAAAGCAACAGGCTGTACCGCATCAGCGGAGACAGCTTGGCGCAGTGCTTATATGGCCTCAAGGATGCCGGCATTTCTGCAGAAAGCATGGCAAAGCAGCTGTACTCAAAAGAAAAGATAGCGCAGCTCGCCGGTAAAAAAGCCAGCATTGGATGTATAATACGCGGCAACTCGGCGGGAGATGTGCTGGAAGTACATTTTGCGCTGCATAGAGTCTGCATAGACGAGTTTGGTATAGCAAAAATAAAAGCGCTGGAAGATTTGATAAAGGCAAAGTACAAGTTTAAGTACAGCCATATATGTCCTCCGGAAGAGAAATACTACAGTTTTTCTATCGGGCTGATGTTCAGCAAATACGTAGACTGATGTTTATGTAGCGCAAGCCATAATTCATTCAACTTTCGCCAGCTGTTTAATTTGTTGAGTATGATAATTTTACAATGATTATTGTGGCTATAAATCAATAAAAATCAACGTTTCTGTGTTTTTTCATTCCTACGCGGAATGCCGATTTGGGGTTGTGTACACCGTCCCGCGGGGACGACACTTCCGTCTGGTGGAGCATGGGGCATCCCGTAGGGATGCATCGCTCGGTAGAAAACGCGAGCACCGATGGTACCTTGCATCCCGTAAGGGATGCATCCCTACGGGATGCAGGAGAAGATAGGCGTAGGGATTTTCTACCGAGCGACCCATTCCTACTAAGTTTTGACAAATATAAAAGAAATGATGTTGAATATTTTAAATACAAGTAATTATGAAAAAAATAATTTTATTATTGACCTGCATGGTCAGCGCTGGTTCTATGTTCGGGCAAACCGGAGAAGCGGTTTGCACACTATCGGGCAACGATATTGTCGTAAAAAGCAAATTTATAGATACATTCTATATCAAACAAAATGAGGTTTTAACGCCGTATACTCTTACGAAGACAGAAACCGTTCTACCTTCAAGTTCTTACGGCAGCTTTTCCCTAAAGCTATACAAGTTCAACGGATATGCAGATGAGCCGGGCGTATGCAACGTTATTGAGGTATTGAAAAATGGTGTGAAAGTGCTTGAGCTGAAAAACTCGCTGGGTTTTGAAAACCTGTCCTCATACGTTAGCAGCGAAAGCGGTTTTTACGGTTTGATTACGCTATCGGCGAATACCTACGCGCTGATTTTTAACGAATACATTTATGCGAGTTCTCCCTCCATGATCAGCGTGGTTTTGATTCGTAATGGGCAGGTGAAATTGGTGTATAATAAGGAGATGTATATCAACTCCATTACAAAGCAATCCGGGAGCTTCAACATGCAGCTGCAAGCCAATACTGTTGAGTACATTGACCCAAATACTCCTTACAACGAGGCGGAGCTGCATACCGTATGGTGGGACGGCGCAACGCTAAGATTTCAGTAATGCAAACTCTGTATTCTGTATAAGGAATTCGGCGCACGCAATTCAAAATTCAAAATTCAAAATTAACTTATGTATCGGTCATTAATCTTCAAAGAATGGGTAAAAACCCGTCGCTTCATTTTGCTTTCGGGCGTTGCGTTTGCCGCGCTGATAGCGTACATTTTTCTGTGGCTGGCGCAGACCATTGGCGCTATGGGCATTGTTGGCCTGTGGGAGGCCATAATCGGCAAGGACTTTACGCTTGTAGCGCCTCTAAAGTACCTGCCGCTTGCCGTCGGCGTGCTGCTGGCGGCGGTGCAATTTGTGCCGGAAATGCAGAGCAAGCGCCTGAAGCTCACCCTGCACCTGCCCTTAGGCGAAACCCGCATCATCTGCGCCATGCTGGGCTACGGCGTTGCTGCGCTGCTCGCGCTGTTTGCCATCGCCGCGCTGGCGCTGGCGGCAGGGCTTGCGGTGCGCTTTAGCCGCGAGATTGTGCTATCTAACATTTTGACCGCGCTACCTTGGCTACTGGGTGGCCTGCAGGCCTACCTGTTTGGCGCGTGGATATGCTTAGAGCCGACGTGGAGGCGGCGCATTTTCAGCGCCATTCCCGCCGCCTGCGTGGTGGCCGCGCTCTACGGCGGCGCTGCGCCGGGCGCGTATGCAAGCTACATCCCCTACGCGCTGATTTTCATCGCGGCAAGCTTTTTCTTTTCGCTGCACTCCGCCGCGAGGTTCAAGGATGGCGTGCAGTGAGAGGTCGAGCATAAAAAAAACGAAAAACTAATACCTGAATTATGAAGCACAGAAACCTTATCAGCAGCCTGATTATTTTCGTGAGCACCCTCGCTTTTTTGTGGGGTATTCCGGCGCTGGTGCGCTTAGCGACCTACTCGGCTCAGCGCTACCCATTTGCTTACTTCAGCGCCGTCGTCAAGCAGTTTTGCTTTAGGGAAGGCTCCGGCAAAGATGCCCTCCGCTACGACGCAACGGGCAGGCAGTACAGCGAGAGCGAGTTCGACTCGGCGCTGCCCATGCTCAGCTACCGCCAGCTCTCGGTCAACGGCGTTATGCCCGACAGCGTCAACGGGCAGGCCGTTACGGCGCACGACATTCGCCGCAGCACCTTTGTGTTCCGCTACGCCAAAACGGACGTCAGCGCGCCGCGCACCGGCCTGTACGTGCTGCTCGAAAGCATGTCGGGGCGGGTAGACTTGGCCTCGCCGGGCGATGCCTTTCGGCTTGGCAGCGCAGTAGAATTTATCGACATTGCCTCCAACGCCGTTAACAGCGCCAAGAGCGAGCTCTACGCCAAAGAGCTGGGCAAGCGTGGCTTTGCTTTTCCGGCGCAGTGGGCGGTGGGCGACTTCAACACGCGCAAGCCCTACGACGAAGGCTACTTTGTGCTCGACGCGCAAGGCGCACTTTTCCACATGAAGCAGGTGAGCGGAAAACCTTTTATCCGCAACACCGGCGCGGGCGACTCCACGCAAATCTCCCACTTCGCCATGCTCACCGTAGCCGACAAGCGCTTTTACGGCTTTGTGTTCGATGCGCAGGGCTACATGTACATGCTCGAATCGCCCTCCTACCGCCTCGCCAAGCTCGACATGCCGCCCATCGACATGCAGGCCGACGAGGTGCTCATCATGGCCAACATGTTCTACTGGACGGTTACCGTTACCTCGCCCAAAGGGAAAACCTACTACGCCTTAGACAACGAAAGCCCCCGGCGGGTTGACGAGTACGCCATTGTGCGCGAAAAAAACTTGTGGGACAAAGCTTCGGCATGGATTTTTCCCGTTTACATCACCTTCTCCGACGCCACCAAGTACGTGCAGCCCAAGCTGAACTTTACAACATCCGCCGCGCTGGCCTTCAACCTCCTGCTTGCGCTCGCTTACGCAGCCGCCGTGCGAAAGCGAAAAAAGCCCGCCGCGGTAGCCTGCGGCAGCATCTACATTCTCGCCACAGGCCTTGCCGGGCTTACGGCAATGGCGCTGCAAAATTTTGAGCTCCGCTTCGGCTAAATGAAGCAAAAATAGTAACTTTAAAAAAAAATTTTACACCATGAAGCAAACAAAAATTCCCATTATTCTGATGCTCTCTGCGCTCTGCGCAGCATCATGCGGCAACGCTACCCGGCAAAAGGGCGCCGCCGCCGCCGCTAAAACCATAGAAGCCGCCGATGCCGCCGATGCCGCCGATGCCGCGTCGTACGACGTAGATTCGCTGCTAACCGCTGCCGACTCGCTGGTGGGCAAAACCGTTAGCCTGCGCGGGTACGTAACCCACACCTGCAAGCACTCGGGCAAGCGCTGTTTTCTGGTAGGCGAAAGCCAAACCGCCACCATAAGGGTAGAGGCTAAGGAGGGCATTGGCGGGTTTAACCGTGAGCTGGTAGGCTCGCA
>JAIRMD010000017.1 GCA_031258915.1 Prevotellaceae bacterium | reverse complement strand
CGCGTTTGCTGTTGTTAACGGGGCAGCAAGCATTGTTTTTGCATTGTTTTGCATTGTTGGGTTAGTGCTATTTTAATGCCTTTAGCACCAATATGTTTTACGTTATGTTAAATTGAGTTAAACATTGCTTTGAGAGCGTTTTGATACTATTTTGAATTGCTATCTTTGCAGGCATAACACATAACAATATTTATTATTTCAAAGCAATGAAAAAAATCTTACTTCTCTCGTTGGTAGCAGTTGCTGCTGCTGCTTGTGGCCCAGAAAAGAGCGCCACTGATGTAGATAGCCTGATAGCCGATCCTTCTCAGTATGTGGGCAAGGAGGTTACCTTTACAGGTAAAGCTATTGTAGCTAATCTCGAAGCTGGTCGTATTGCTGTTTACGGCAGCGATTCTACAAAGTACATTATTGTGCAGGCTGTAGATTCTGCAAAAGTATGCCCGAAAGTATGCGGCAAGCCGGTAGAGGTGGTTGGTAGCGTTGTAGAGCTTGCTGGCGAAGCTGCCATTGTTGACAGCGTTTGCCATACGGCATTTGTTGCCGAAAAGTACTACGTTGCTGCTACGAGCATCAAAAAGGCAGAGTGCGGCAAAGAAGACGGCAAAGCTTGCTGCAAAAAGGATAGCGCTGCTGCTGCTGCGTGTGGCGACAGCACTGTAGCTCCCGCCGAAGCTCCTGCCGCCGAAGCTCCTGCTGCCGAAGCAGCAGCAAGCGCGCAAGGTGAATAATGCTTCTGCATTAGCTTAAAAAAAGGAAAGCATAACGGTAAGGTTATGCTTTCTTTTTTGCGGCGAAACGATGACAAAAACAGCGCTGCTGACCGGCCGCTGTAGCCTGAGTAGCACATGTAAAAACCGCAAAGGCCGGTAAGATTTTTGAATTTGACTAAAACTATAGAAACATGAAAACTACATACGTATTCCTGACCACAGGATTTGAAGAAGTAGAAGCCCTTGCCGCAGTAGATGTGCTGCGCAGAGCAGGGCTGAACGTAAAAACCGTTTCGGTAGAGAGCTCCCGGCAGGTGGAGGCCAGCCATCGGGTGGAGGTGACGGCTGACCTGCTGTTTGGCGAAGCCGACTTCAGCGACGCCGAGCTGCTGGTGCTGCCCGGCGGCACAACACGCCTCAACGAGTTTGAGAAGCTGAAAACGCTGCTGCTGAATTTTGACAAGGCAGGAGGAAAAATTGCCGCCATTTGCGCTGCGCCAATGGTGCTGGGCGGTCTTGGGCTGCTGAACGGGAAAAAGGCCACCTGCTACCCTGGCTTTGAAAAATTCCTCACGGGGGCAACCCTGGCCACAGACCTTCCGGTGGCGACGGACGGCAACATAGTAACCGGCAAAGGCCCCGCCTTTGCGCTGGAGTTTGCCTTGACGCTGGTAGAAGCTGTTGCCGGCAAAGCTAAGCGAGATGAGGTTGCAGCAGGGCTGCTGATATGAGCGCCAGACCTCCGGCCAGTGCACGGGCAGGAAAGATTTTTAGGGCAAACCTGATTATTTTTGACCTCGACGGGACGCTCCTGAACACCATAGACGACTTGGCCAGCAGCGCCAACCACGCCCTGCGCGCCAACGGCTTCCCCGCTCACCCGACGGAGGCTTACCGGTGGTTTGTTGGCAGCGGCGTCAGCAAGCTGCTCGAGCGGGCGCTGCCGGAGGGCGAAAAAACGGAGGAGAACATCCTTCGCCTGCGTGCCGCATTCTTTCCCTACTACAGGGAGCACGATACGGAGCACAGCACCCCCTATCCGGGCATACCGGCGCTGCTGAAGCTGCTGCAAAGGCAAAACATCGCGATGGCGGTCGCCTCCAACAAGTACCACGCGGCAACGTGCAAGCTCGTAGCCCACTACTTTCCCCACGTGCGCTTTGCCAGCGTGCTGGGGCAGCGGGAGGGCGTTGCCCCCAAGCCCGACCCTGCCATTGTTTACGAAATTCTTGCCGCTACCTCCGCCTGCAGGGGCAGAACGCTGTACGTGGGCGATTCGGACGTGGATATACAGACAGCGATTAATAGCGGCGTGGCTGCCTGCGGCGTTACGTGGGGGTTTCGCCCGCGCACCGAGCTGGAGGCGCTTCACCCGGCATACATGGCGGATAGACCGGAGGAAATAGCCGATATAGCGCTGGCAAAACGCGCTGGCTCACCGTTAAGCGAGCTGTAAGTTAAACAACTTAATCATCTTCATGGATTTATCGAAAGAGATCAGGCGGCGGCGCACCTTTGCCGTCATTGCGCACCCCGATGGCGGCAAAACAACGCTCACCGAAAAGCTGCTGCTTTTTGGCGGTGCCATTCACGTGGCGGGCGCCGTAAAGTCGAACAAAATAAAAAGGGGTGCCACCTCCGACTTTATGGAAATCGAGCGACAGCGCGGCATTTCGGTTGCTACCTCTGTGATGGGGTTTGAGTACCGGGGGCTGCAAATCAACATTCTCGACACGCCCGGCCACGAGGATTTTGCCGAAGATACCTACCGCACGCTTACCGCCGTTGACAGCGCCATTGTGGTGATAGACGCAGCCAAGGGGGTGGAAGTGCAAACGCGCAAGCTGATGAACGTTTGCCGGATGCGCAGCACGCCCGTAATGGTGTTTGTCAACAAGTGCGACCGCGAGGGCAAAGACCCCTTTGACCTGCTCAGCGAGCTGGAAAAGGAGCTGCACGTGAAAACCATTCCGCTCACGTGGCCTGTCAGCATGGGCGCTACATTCAAAGGGGTGTACAGCCTGTACCGGAAAAAGCTGAACCTGTTCACCTCAAACGACAAGCAGCGTATGAATGACAAGGTGATGGAGTTTAGCGATGTTGCTTCGCCGGAGCTGGAGCGGCACATCGGCAGGTTTGCCGCCAAGCTGCGCGAAGATGTTGAGCTGCTGCAGGGCGTTTACCCCTCGTTTGACGTGAGCAGCTACCTTTCGGGCGAGGTTGCGCCTGTGTTTTTTGGCTCTGCCCTCAACAATTTCGGCGTGCAGGAGCTCCTCGAAGCCTTTTGCGAAGTTGCGCCGTACCCGCGCACCACGCGCACCGACACGCGCACGGTTGACCCTTTTGAGGAAAAGCTCACGGGCTTTGTCTTCAAAATTCACGCCAACATGGACCCCAACCACCGCAACCGGCTGGCGTTCCTGAAAATTTGCTCCGGAACGTTTGAGCGCAACAAGGCATACCTGCACGTGCGGCACGGCAAGCAGCTGCGCTTTTCAAGCCCCAGCGCGTTCATGGCCGAGAAGAAAACGGTGGTGGACGTAGCGTACCCCGGCGACATCGTTGGGCTGCACGACACCGGCAACTTCAAAATTGGCGACACGCTCACAGAGGGCGAGAGGATGAGCTTCAAGGGCATTCCCAGCTTTTCGCCCGAAATGTTCCGCTACATCGACAACGCCGACCCCATGAAGGCAAAGCAGCTGGCCAAGGGCGTTGACCAGCTCATGGACGAAGGCGTGGCGCAGCTCTTCACCAGCACGCTCAACGGGCGGAAAATCATCGGCACGGTGGGTGCCCTGCAGTTTGAGGTGATTGAGTACAGGCTGGAGCACGAGTACGGCGCAAGGTGCCGCTGGGAGCCGATAGCGCTGCACAAGGCATGCTGGATAGAGAGCGACAACAAGGCGCAGCTGGCCGACTTCATGCTGCGCAAGCGCACCAGCATGGCAAAGGACAAGCACGGGCGGGATGTCTTTTTGGCCGACTCTGCTTACGCCCTGCAAATGGCGCAGGATAAGTTCCCCGACGTACGGTTTTACTTCACAAGCGAATTTTGAAAATGTCGCCTGCTGCGCGTGGTGCGCAGCCGCGCTGAGAACGCTGAAGATTTCTACTTTTGGCGAATAAAAATGTGTATGGGTACGCCGCAAAAGCTGTATTTTTCGCGCAGCTTATTCTCCAAAAATCGCTTGTAGGGCTCCTTGATGTACTGCGGCAGGTTGCAGAAAAATGCAAATGCCGGCGAGGGCGACGCGAGCTGCGTTACGTACTTTATTTTGATGTGCTTGCCCTTGAGGGCAGGAGGTGGGTAGGCTTCTATCACGGGCAGCATTGCCTCGTTGAGCTTGGCGGTGGGGATGTGCTGCCTGCGGTTGCCGTACACCTCCTCTGCGGCGTTGACCACATCCATGATGCGCTGCTTTGCGGTAACGGAGGTAAAAATGATGGGCACGTCGCTGAACGGCGCCAGCCGGCTTTGTATGGCCTCGCGGTAGCTCTTCATGGTGTCGCTGCTTTTTTCGACCAAATCCCACTTGTTTACCACCACCACGCAGCCCTTGCTGTTGCGCGCGATAAGCCCGAAAATGTTGAGGTCCTGCGCCTCTACGCCCAGCGTGGCGTCCATCATGAGGATGCACACGTCGGAGCTCTCAATGGCGCGAATGGCGCGCATGACGGAGTAAAATTCGATGTCTTCGTGCACCTTGCCCTTTTTGCGCAGCCCCGCTGTATCTGCTAAGAAAAAGTTGTGCCCAAACTTGTTGTAGCGCGACAGCACCGCGTCGCGCGTGGTGCCTGCAACGGGCGTTACGATGTTGCGCTCCTCGCCCAGCAGCGCGTTGGCAATGGACGACTTCCCTACGTTGGGCTTGCCTACAATGGCTATGCGGGGTATCTCCTCTTCCTCTGCCTGTGCGCCGCCGGGGAGGTGCTTTACCAGCTCGTCCAGAATTTCGCCGGTGCCGGTGCCGCTCATGGCGCACACGCAGTACGGGTAGCCAAGCCCCAGCTTGTAGAACTCGTGCGAGTCGTAAATGCGGTTGCTGTTGTCCACTTTGTTGACTACCAGCAGCACCTTTTTTTTCGACCGGCGAAGAACATCCGCCACCTCGTCGTCGTAGGCGGTAATGCTGGCGGTAACGTCCACCATGAACAGAATAACGTCCGCCTCGCCAATGGCGGCGATGACCTGCTTGCGGATTTCCTCCTCGAAGGCATCGCCGGAGTTGACGGCGTAGCCTCCGGTATCGACCACCGAAAACGTTTTTCCGTTCCAGTCGCTTTTTCCGTAGTGGCGGTCGCGCGTTACGCCCGATTGCTCATCAACAATAGCCTGCCTGCCGCCGACAAAGCGGTTGAACAGCGTACTTTTCCCCACGTTGGGGCGGCCAACGATTGCTACGATACCCATTCCTAATTACCCCGCTATCAGCATATAAGTTACTTATGTTTAATTATTTATTGCATCTCTCAAAACCGGCTCAACGTCCTCGTCAAAGTTGCTGGAGTTGGCAAGAATGATGCCCTCGGGCGATACAAAAATGTAGGTGGGAAAGGCCGAGATGCAAAACAAATCCTTCACATCCTGATGGTCGTACAGGTTGACGTGCGTCCACAGCAGCCCATCGTCCTTGATGGCTTTTTTCCAGCTGTCGTGGTTTTTGTCCCACGCCAAGCCTACCACGAGCAGATTTTTACTCTTGTACTCATTGTAGAGCTTCACCAGCTTGGGGCTGGCCTTTCTGCACCAGAAGCACCACGACCCCCAAAAATCCAGCAGCAGGTGCTTCCCCTTGAAATCAGCCGACGACAGCCGCTTGCCGTTGATGTCCGTCACCTCAAAATCGGGCAGCTGCGCTCCTGCGGCCACCACTACCCGCTTGTCAATATTTTTCTTTACCATCTCGCCGTACACCGATTGCCGGAGCTCGGGCGAAAAGGCACCGTACTGCTCCTGCACCTTTTTCAGCGTTTCCCACCGCGATAAGGAGACGTACAGGTAGGCGGCGTACGTAGCGCTGGGATGCTCCCTGACAAACGCTGCCTCTGCATCCTCCAGCTGCTCTGCCAGCCGAAGATACTCTGCGTCTAACGTTGCCTCTAAGCTCGTGTCGTTATGCCGCTTCGCCTGCCTCAGCGAATCTGCTACCAACGCGATGATTTTGTACGCGCTATCCAGCTGGCGTGCGTACTCTTTGACCTCCTTATCGTCGTAAAAACCTCCGCTCACCGGAGCATGCGAAAAGTCGGCCGCCGCGCCCTGTATCTTCAGCTTGTCGGAAGCCGATGAAAGGTCGAGCGTTCTTGACAGCGCTCTTGCCTGCGCTGTGGGCGTTGCGCCCGCCGGAAAGTAGTACAGCCGCGCGCAGTATGGCGTCTGAGCAAGCGTTTGCGCGAAGTAGAAGCGGTTCTTTTTTGTGACGGCAACCGTATCGCCGGCCACAAGCTGCTGGTCAAAGTCATAAACATATACCGTAACCGTATCGCCAACCTGCAATCCGGTCAAATGCCCCTCAATAACAAGCTTATTTGAAGAAGAAGTGCACATCGACAGAAGCATCATTCCGCCGACTAAAAAGCTGATAATTTTTTTCATTTTACAAAAAACAAATAATGGCTACTTTAAATATAAAATTAAGCGGTAAAGGTAGCAAAAAAAAAAGTAAGGGGCAAAAAAAGATTGCCTACGGGTGCATTTCAAATTGTCGCTTTTGCTCATTCCGTAGGAATGAATCGCTCGGTAGAAGCAGATGCTCATTTGCTTTTGCGGCATCCCTACGGGTAGGGTGTTCAGAGCGGTCAGCTTTTCTCTGCTGATTTTTGCCTCCAAAAATATATATAACGCACTTATATACAGGCTACTAACATTCCGTCCATAGCGGGGACGGAACCTTAGCTTTCCACCGCCACCTTCGCCACCCACCTTTTGCCGTTTCTGCCCTCGAGCAGGAGGTGGTAGATGCCGGCGGGTACTTGGGGCATGGCGAGGCCCTGACCCTCGTAGAGGGGAGAGGCATCGCCGCGGAGGATGAGGCTGCCCTGGCTGCTGAACAGG
>JAIRMD010000033.1 GCA_031258915.1 Prevotellaceae bacterium | reverse complement strand
CTTACGAGTATCGTAAAGCAAAGGAATACCCCCCTTTTTTAGCGTTTTTAGTTGAAAATGAACACATTGATTGTTATCGGTATCTTTGGTGGTGGGTTGTTTATTCTGGGCATCGTCACTCTCGTAGCATCGAGGCAGCACAACTTGTGATTTGCTTGCATCTACATTTTTAGTTCTCGACCTTTCCGCTGTTCTCCTTGTGGAGGTTCTTTACCTTTTTTAGGCCAAATGCGCTCTTGGTGCTCTCGTATCTGGTGCATTTGCTCTTGATATGCTTTGTTGTGCTCTATGAATACGAGCGCTATTGCGAAACGGGGCAAACGCACGAAGCTTAAAGCAGCAGCTATTAATCCCCTACGGGGAGCTGAGAGAGGGCGATACACGGTTTTGAACATTTTCCGAAGGTGGGAAGCTTGAATTATGAATACGCTGGCAAATGCGTACTTCAACGCCAATCCGATAAGCATCACGCTGAAAGCTTACTGCACTAAGCGCTAAGCGGTGTCGGTAAAAGTCGCTACCTTTAGCCCGTCGTAGGCAAGGGTGACGTTCGCGGGAAGGGTAGGCTGCACCTCGGCGTACAATCCCAGCTGGTGCGAGGCGTGGGTGAGGTAGGCGTGAGCAGGATTTACCTCCCTTATCAGCGTCAACGCTTCGCTTAGCGTAAAGTGCGAAGGGTGCGGCTCTCTCCGCAGCGCGTTGACTACCAATACTTCGCAGCCTTGCAGCAGCAGCTTCGATTCTTCGCTCACAAAGTTAGCATCGGTAATATAGGCGATATTGCCTACGCGAAACCCCAGCACCGGCAGCCGCGCGTGCATGGTGCGTATGGGCGTTACGCGCACCCCACGCACCTCGAATGGCCGGTTCGCTCGAATGGCTACCTGCTCAATTTCCGGAGAACCCGGGTACTTGTTTTCGTCGAAGGCGTAGGCGAATATGCTGCGTAGCGAGCGGTGCACGCGCTCCTCGGCGTACACAGGCATGGGGCGGCTCATGAAGTAGTTGAACGCCCGCACATCGTCCAGCCCGCCAACGTGGTCGGTATGCTCGTGCGTGAGCAGGATGGCGTCCAGACGCTTTACATGCTCGCGCAGCATTTGGGCGCGGAAGTCGGGGCCTGCGTCAATCGCCAGCGCAACGCCGCCTGCCTCAATCAGCGACGAGGTGCGCAGGCGCTTGTCGCGCGAATCGCTGGAGCGGCATACGCGGCAGCCGCAACCTATCATAGGAACGCCCTGCGAAGTGCCAGTGCCAAGAAAAGTAAGCATCATAGCGTACAGAAAATGGAGCGGTGAAAACTGAAATTTGCAGGTGTAAAGGTACAACAAATTGGCAACTTGCAGCGGACAGGAAAGTCTGCATCCCTACGGGTAGGGTGTTAAACGGGCATTCGCCTTCCCCGTAGGGGAAACATATCAATAGAAAGCGCATCAATCCCCGTTTTCCCTTGTTCCCGAAGGAGAGGGGCTGGGGGTGAGGTCTGCGCAAGGTGGGAAGCTTGAATTTGAAATGCACCCTAAAAATGTCCGAGAAAAATTATGGAAAAAAAAACTTTTCGATTTTCACGTATCATTTTTTTATTGTAATTTTACGCCCCAATATTTTAACTATACCGTAAATTATGGAACAACAAAATGTAGACAACGAGCTGAACATAGAGCTCAAAGAGGACGTAGCGCTCGGCGTTTACTCCAACCTTGCCGTCATCACGCACTCGGTGTCGGAGTTTATCATTGATTTTGTGTCGATGCTGCCGGCAATGTCCAAGGCACCGGTGGTAAGCCGCGTCATCCTCACGCCGGAAAACGCCAAGCGGCTCATGAGCGCGCTGCAAGAAAACGTGCTGAAGTACGAAACGGCGCACGGCATCATTAAGGTTGACGACGGCGGGCTGCCTCCCCTCCCCATGGGCTTTGGCGGTCGCACGGCGCAGGCGTAAGGCCGCCGGCAAGGGCAGGATTTAGGGCTGTGCTCTGCTGCCTGCTTTTGCGGCAGCAGAGCAGAGCGGAGCGGAGTATTGTCCGCTCCCGCTGCTGCATAGCGCAATTTCTGCCGTAAAGCTATTGCAAACGCTATAAATTTTTTTTACTGTTTTTACTTATGTTTTTCTTATGCCAAATCCATTGAAGATAGTCGTGCTGGCAAAGCAAGTGCCCGACACGCGCAACGTGGGCAAGAATGCCATGAAGGAGGACGGGACGGTGAACCGCGCCGCGCTTCCCGCCATTTTTAACCCCGAAGACCTGAACGCGCTGGAGCAGGCGCTGCGGCTGAAGGATCAGGTTGCGGGGAGCGAGGTGCACCTCCTGACGATGGGGCCGGGCCGCGCTGCCGACATTATCCGCGAGGGGCTGTTTCGCGGCGCCGACGGCGGCGTGCTGCTCACCGACCGCAAGTTTGCCGGCGCCGACACGCTGGCAACGTCCTACGCGCTGTCGCGTGCGCTCAGCAAAATGAAGCCCGACCTCGTCATTGCCGGTCGTCAGGCCATTGACGGCGACACCGCGCAGGTGGGGCCGCAGGTAGCCGAAAAGCTGGGCTGGCCGCAGGTTACCTACGCCGAAGAAGTAATTTCGTACAGCGGCAAGGAAATTGCTATAAAGCGTCGCCTTGAGCACGGCGTAGAAACGGTGAGCAGCGTACTTCCGCTGGTAATCACCGTGCACGGCTCGGCGGCGGAGTGCCGCCCGCGCAACGCAAAAAATCTCATGAAGTACAAGCACGCCCGCACCGCCACCGAGCTGCGGGAGCACCCCGAAGAAACCCACGCCCACGCGCTGAAGGACAAAGAGTACCTGCGCATCACGGAGTGGGGCGTTGCCGACGTGGGCGGCGATGAGCAGCAGCTCGGCCTGTCCGGATCGCCTACCAAGGTGAAGAAAATCGAAAATATCGTCTTTGCCGCCAAAGAGGTAAAGCGCCTCTCCACCGAAGACAAAGACATTGACGAGCTGATGAAGGAATTAATTGAAAACCACACGATAGGGTAGCGATGCGCTACGTTTTTTCAAAACATGCGGTAGCACAAATGCGTATTTGTGAATGAAGATAAACCCACCGGCAGCGTTATTACAGCTTACAAAACTTCAAAAATAAGCAAATACTATGAAAGTCAAGTATGATAAGGAAAGTGATGTGCTCTGCCTTTTGTTTTCGGGCGACTTGGTTGCAGAAAGCAGCGAAGACAAAGACGGCGTTATCTATAGATTACTCTGCACAGGGGAGTATCGTTGGCATTGAGGTTTTAAATGCTTCAAGAAAAGTGATGCACCCCAACAAGCTGGAGTATGAAATGGTATAGTGAAAAATTTAGTAACAACGTAAACAACAATGAACAGCATCTTTGTATATTGTGAAGTAGAGAACGGCAAAATTGCCGACGTAAGCCTTGAGCTGCTTACCAAAGGTCGCGGCCTTGCGCAACAGCTCGGCTGCAAGCTGGAGGCGCTGCTCCTTGGGCATGAGCTCGATGGGCTTGAGCAGCAGGTCTTCCTGTACGGCGCAGACGTGGCGCACGTTGCCGACGATGCGCGGCTATGCCCTTACCTCACCCTGCCCCACGCGGCCATAGTGAATGAGCTCATCCGGCAGGAGCAGCCGCAGATAGCGCTCATGGGCGCCACCACCATTGGCCGCGACTTGGGGCCCCGCGTGTCGAGCGCCCTGCACAGCGGCCTGACCGCCGACTGCACAAGCCTCGAAGTTGGCGACCACACCGAAAACAAAACGGGTAAGGAGTACAGAAACCTGCTCTACCAAATCCGCCCCGCCTTCGGGGGGAACATCATTGCCACCATCATCAACCCCGAATGCCGCCCGCAGATGGCTACGGTGCGCGAGGGCGTGATGAAGAAGGAGCCGCTACCTGCCCCCAAAAAAGGCGAGGTTAAAAAGGTGGATGCCGGCAAAATTTTGAACGACACCGACTTTGTAGTGAAAATCATTGATCGCCAAATTGAGGAGCGCAAGATAGACATTAAGGGCGCAGGCATTATCGTGTCGGGCGGCTACGGCGTGGGAAGCAGGGAGAATTTTCGGCTGCTGCACGAGCTGGCCGCGACGCTTGGCGGCGAGGTGGGCGCTTCGCGCGCGGCAGTGGACGCGGGGTTTGCCGAGCACGCACGGCAGGTTGGGCAAACGGGCGTTACCGTCCGCCCAAAGCTCTACATCGCCTGCGGCATTTCGGGGCAAATACAGCACACGGCGGGCATGGACCAGTCGGCAATGGTCATCTCCATCAACACCGACGCCGGTGCCCCTATCAACCAGGTAGCCGACTACGCCATCACCGGCGACGTGTGCGAGGTGATTCCGAAAATGATTAAGAGCTACAAGGAGAATTCAAAGTAGGTGACAAGCCATATACGAACAATAGCTAAAAAATCACTATTATGAAAAATCTAAAGTTGGCGCTACTTGCGCTCACAACAATGTTCGGTGCAACGACGCTGAATGCCGCGCTAAAGGCCGGCGAAGCTGAGGTTACCTTCAAAACAACCATCCACTGCGACCACTGCAAGGCGAGGCTGGAGCGAAGCATCCCCTACGAAAAGGGCGTGGAGGATATGGATGTGAAGCTGTCGGACAAAACAGTCAGCATCAAGTACAAGGTGGCCAAAACAAGCGTTGAAAACCTCAAAAAAGCCATAGAAAAGTTGGGCTACGAGGCAGAGGTCATCGCGGAGAAGAAGGCGGAGGACAAGAAGTAGCAGGCTTCCTTTAGCAGCTCATTTTAGCCTTCAGCTTCTCTATCATATCCTTGGTCATTCGCTCCAAATCGTACTGAGGCTCCCATCCCCACTCATGGCGGGCGCAGGAGTCGTCCAGACGGTTAGGCCACGAGTCGGCAATGCTTTGCTTCAGCGGGTCAACCTCGTAGGACATTTCAAAGCTGGGGTAGTGTTTTTTTATGCTACTGTAGAGCATTTCGGGGTCGAAGCTCATGGCGGTTACGTTGAACGAATTGCGGTGAATCAGCTTGTCCGGGTTGGCCTCCATGATGCTGATGGCCGCGTTGAGCGCATCCGGCATGTACATCATATCCATAAAGGTACCGGCTTTGAGCGGGCAGGCAAAAGGCTCGCCCTTTACGGCCTTGTAGTAAATTTCGACGGCGTAGTCGGTAGTGCCTCCGCCGGGCAGCGTTACGCTGGAGACTATGCCGGGGAAGCGCACGGAGCGGGCATCCACCTTCCAGCGGGTGAAGTAGTAGTCGCTCACCAGCTCACCTAGCACTTTCGTTATTCCATAAATCGTGTTGGGGCGCTGGACGGTATCCTGCGGCGTACCATCCTTTGGCGTGCTTGGCCCAAAGGCGCCAATGGAGCTTGGGGTGAACACTGCGCAGCCGTACTCTTTGGCAACGTCAAGGCAGTTCATCAGGCTTCCTATGCCCACATCCCAGCCCAGCTTGGGGTGCTTTTCGGCGGTGGCAGACAGGATGGCCACTAAGTTGTAGATGGTATCTACCCTGTATTTTTTGACAGCCGCCGCAATCTGCTCAATGTGCAGAGCGTTGATTTCGACTACAGGCCCAGCATCAAAAAAGCCTTCGGGGTAAGGCGGCGTGTAAAAGCCGCACACAACATTATCCCTTCCGTACAGCGCGCGCAGGCGAACGCTTAGCTCCGACCCAATTTGCCCCGTACTTCCAACAATAAGTATTTTTTTCATGCTACAATTATTCCCTCAACTTTCGACTTTCAACTTTCAACTCTTTAACACTCCCAGCTCGCCTCCTACCTTGACGAAAGCCCGAATGCATTTATCCAGCTGCTCCCGCTCGTGCGCGGCAGAAATTTGCAGGCGTATGCGGGCTTGCCCCTTAGGAACGACCGGATAGTAAAATCCCGCCACGTAAATTCCCTCCTCCAGCAGCTTGTCTGCCATATCCTGCGACAGCTTCGCGTCGTACAGCATCACCGCGCAAATGGCCGACTGCGTTGGCTTTACGTCGAAGCCCGCTTGCTGCATCTTGCCGATGAAGTAGGCCGTATTTTCGTGCAGCTTATCCTGCAGCACGGTAGAATTTTCTAAGTAGCCGAACGTGTAAATTCCCGCCCCCACAACGGCCGGCGGCAGGGAGTTGGAGAACAGGTAGGGGCGCGAGCGCTGGCGCAGCATGGCGATGATCTCTTTTTTGCCGGTGGTGAATCCCCCGATGGCGCCCCCAAAAGCTTTGCCCAACGTCCCCGTAATGATTTCGGCTTGGCCTCGCAGGTTGAAGAGCTCCGTAACGCCGCGCCCGGTTTTCCCGACCACCCCGGCCGAGTGCGATTCGTCAACCATGACCATCGCGCTGTACTTTTCGGCAAGCGCGTGAATTTTGTCTAACGGAGCAACGTTGCCGTCCATAGAGAAAACGCCGTCCGTAACAATCAGGCGGAAGCGCTGCGCCTGCGCTGCCTGCAGCTGCGCCTCCAAGTCCTGCATGTTGGCGTTGGCGTAGCGGTAGCGCACGGCCTTGCAGAGGCGCACCCCATCTATGATGGAGGCGTGGTTTAGCGCATCCGAAATGATGGCATCCTTTTCGCCTAAGAGAGGCTCAAATACTCCACCGTTGGCGTCGAAGCAGGCGGCGTAGAGGATGGTGTCCTCCGTGCCGAAAAACCGGGCGATGGCCGCCTCGAGCTGCTTGTGCAAATCCTGAGCACCGCAAATAAACCGCACCGACGACATGCCGTACCCTCGACTTTCCATCGCCTTGCAGGCGGCGCTCGTCAGCTCCTTGCTGTCGGACAAGCCCAGATAGTTGTTGGCGCAGAAGTTGAGCACCTGCTGCCCCGACTGTAGCGTTATGGCAACCGATTGAGGCGAAGCAATAATTCTTTCGCTCTTATATAGCCCCGCAGACTGTATTGCCTCCAGCTCTTTAGCAAGGTATTCTCGAAATGTTTGGTAAGCTTGCATAATTTCTGTTTTTTTGCACGTTTTGTGGGCGCAAATATACGCCAAAAACTAATGCCAAGCAAGGGTTAACTTTTTTCTAAAAAAAAAATGCACCCTGCATTTTGTGCTGTGGTATTTTTTTGCTACATTTGCGCGGTATAAAAAAACTCAATGCTCGCAGGCTGATTGAAAACATGACGAAACAAGCTTCACATCGGAGTGAAAGGCTTTCGGGCAGCTTGCCCGAAAGCGGCGTAGAGGCAAGGCACGCTTTGCCCCTACCGCGTGCACACACACACACACACACACACACACACACACACACACACACAC
>JAIRMD010000224.1 GCA_031258915.1 Prevotellaceae bacterium | reverse complement strand
AGCGAGGAACCGGAGCGAAGCGGAGCTCGGCGCAGCCAATCTCCCCCAACGCCCACCGCACTTATGTAGCCCAATGGCAGACGATGGCGCAGAAAAAAGGATAGCGCCTCAAAAAAAGACTTAACCAAAAATCTTCCGTTTCTACCAACATTCCGTCCCTAACGGGACGGGACGAGGGATGGCGGCGGAGAAACCCCGTTTCTACCAACATTCCGTCCCTAACGGGACGGGCAATGGCGGCGGAGAAATCGTCCCGTTAGGGACGGAATGTCGGTAGAAATGCGATAACCTTACCGTCTCCCCCCCCCCCGTCCCGTTAGGGACGGAATGTGAGTAGCGTTGTATATAAGCATGTTATATGTGTTTTTGGTGGCAAAAATCGGCAGAAAAAAACAGGCTGCTCTGAACACCCTACCTTTCAGGGCTGGGGGAGGCGGGGCGTGAGGCAGGGCGTTGCCTTGTGCTGTTGATTTCGTCCAAAACACGAAAAACTCCTATAAATCTCAAAATTAAAAAAAACTCCTAAACACCTAAAAGCTACAAAACCAAAAAACTCAAACAACTCCTAACAACTCCAATTTGCAATTTTCGATTAAGAATTGCAGGAAAGAGCAGTAACTTTCTAAAAAACGGGCAAGACCTGTGAAGCCAATCAGAGCAGGGGAAAAATTAACATTTAATAATTATTGTTATGGTTAAATTTAAGTTACATGGATTAGGCGCCATATTGCTCATTTTGTTCCTGACGGTACAAAGAGCAATGGCAGAGAACACAAATGAAGATCCAGTCTCCGTCACCGGCTCGTCTGTTGTCGGCGCATTCCCGCTTGTAGCGGGCGGGCAGGCGGCGGAGCTCGCAGTTGATGCGCTGGATATTGAAGTCGTTACGGTAGCGGCAACCGCGCTGGCCGGCGACTTGAAGCTCGTAACCGGTGTAGAGCCGGCGGTGGTAAACAGCATCTCCACCGCCAAGCCGGTAATTATTGGGACGCTCAATTCGTCCTTTATTGCGCAGCTGGTGGCGGCCGGTAAGCTGGACGCCTCGCAGCTGGAAGGCAAATGGGAAACATTCCTCATTTCGGTAGTTGACAACCCGCTGCCCGACGTGGAGCAAGCCTTAGTGATTGCCGGCAGCGATCCGCGCGGCGCGGCGTTCGGCGTGTTTGAGCTCTCGCGGATGATGGGCGTTTCGCCTTGGGTGTGGTTTGCCGACGTGCTGCCGGAGCACAAAGACGAGGTCTATGTTACGCAAGGCCAGAGCATCTTCGGGCCGCCGTCGGTGAAGTATCGGGGCATGTTCATCAACGACGAAGACTGGGGGATGCAGCCTTGGGCGGCCAAGAACATGGATACCGACATTCGCCCCAACGGAAAGGGCGACATGGGGCCGCGCACGCACGAGCGCATTTTTGAGCTGATGCTGCGCACCAAGTCCAACTACTTTTGGCCTGCCATGCACAGCTGCACCAAAGCCTTCTGGTTTTACAAGGAAAACCCGGTGGTAGCCCGCAAGTACCAGATAGCGCTGGGCGGCAGCCACTGCGACATCCTGCTGCGCGACAACGAAGACGAGTGGCGCAACAATTTTGCAACCGAATACCCCGGCGTAACGCGCGGCGACTACAACTGGCGCACCAACCGCAGCACGCTCATCCGCTACTGGGGCGACCGCATCAAAGAGTCTGCCGACAACCCCGCCGTTTACGGAATCGGGATGCGCGGCATTCACGACAGCGGCATCGAAGGGTACACGCACGGCAGCCAAGAGCACAAGGCGGCGCTGGAAGACCTCTTCGCTACGCAGCGCTCAATGCTCCAAGATACGCTCGGAAAACCGGCCGCGCAAATCCCGCAAATGTTCATCCCCTACAAGGAGGTGCTGCCCGTGTATAACATGGGGCTGAACGTTCCCGACGATGTAACCATCATGTGGGCAGACGACAACTTTGGCTACATCCGTCGGCTCTCCACCCCCAGCGAGCAGGCGCGCAGCGGCGGCGGCGGTGTGTACTTCCACTTCTCCTACTGGGGAAGCCCCGAAGGGTACGACTACCTCTGGCTTGGCGCCACGTCGCCCGCCCACACCAGCCTCGAAATGTCGAAAGCGTACGACCTGAGCTGCAAAACGGCATGGATTTTCAACGTTGGCGACATCAAGCCGCAGGAATTTGAGTACCAGTTTGCAATGGATTTGGCTTGGGACGTTGAGCGCTGGAGACCCGAAAACGCGGCAAGCTACGCTTTGCACTGGGCAAACGAAACCTTTGGCGAAGAGCTGGGCGCACAAATTGCCGACATCAAAACGCAGTACTACCACATGGCCGCTTCGGGACGACCCGAGCACATCAAGTGGAACAGCTTCTCCGTTGCCGAAATGGAAAGCCGCATTGCCCGCTACGGCGAGCTGGTGCAAAAGGTGAAGGCGGTGGAGGCGCAAATGCCCGAAAGGCTCAAGGACGCCTACTTTGAGCTGATTGCCTACCCGGTGGAGGCAACATGGGCGATGAACCGCAAAATACTCGGCGCAAAGCTAAGCTTTGAGTACGCCGCGCTCGGGCGCAGGGACGCCGCGCTCGCCGTTGCGCTCAACGCCCAGCAGGCCTACCAGCAAATTCAGGATTTGACCCTCAAGTACAACAAGCAGATTGCCGGCGGAAAGTGGGACGGCATGATGGACTACGCGCCCCGCAACCACTCGTTTTTCTACGACCCTACGGTGGTAGATGAAGACCAGATTGACGAAGGCGGACTTGTGGCTACGCCGCAGGATTCGGTGCGCAGCTTTGAGATTACCGCCTACGCGGCGAAGGAAGACAACGGAAAAAAGATTGCCGCCATTCCCGGGCTGGGCGTTGGCGAAGCGTCGCTCGCTGTACTTCCGCTCGACCTGACGGAGTATGCGGCAGATAACATCGCCAATGCGCCCTACGTTGAGTACAGCCTGCCCGTAGCCAAAGGCGAAAACAACATTCAGGTGAAATGTTTCCCCACTTTCCCCATTTACGAAGGAAAGAGCCTGCGCTACGCGATTTCGGTTGACGGCGGAGCGCCGGTTTTTGTGCCCGTTGGCAACGGCTTGGGCGGCGGAGATGCGCTGGGCGAAAATGCTCGCTGGATTCTCGACGTGCGCCGCAGCTACACGCTGGGCGAAACGCTCTACCAAAGCGACGCCGACAAAAGCCTTACCGTCCGCATCTACTTTGCCGAGCCGGGGCTTGTGTTGAGCGGGATTTCGGTCGTTTACCCCTCAGAGAACGACTTGACGGGGCTGATTGTCAACTCCGATTTTGAAGACCTTACGGGCTTGCGGCAGGACGGCGCCACCACCTACCGCGGAGACCCCAACGGCTGGACGCGCACCGGAGAGCTGAGCGGACAATCGTGGGGCGTGAACAGCGACGCCGCAAACTACCACGGGCAGCGTGTTTGCTGGTACAATGCGACGCCCATGCCCGCCGCCTTTGAGCTCTCGCAAACCATCAACGACTTGCCGCCGGGTGAATACATCCTGCGCTGCAAGCTGGGAGTGCCCAATACCGGCGGCATAACCACGCAGCGGCTTTTTGCCGGAAGCAGCGTGCAGTACTACGGCGCGGCGAGCGACTATCAGGAAAACCTCACGGCGGGCGAAAGTAACACCTTTGCGGGGTACGCCGCTGAGGGCGACGGCTCGGGCATCAACCTGAAAGAAATGGCGCTGAAGTTTATGCTGGCCGATACCACCGATTTGCTCATTGGAATTAAATCTTCCAACAAGCTCAAAAGCGGCGCTTCGGCAACCAACAACGCCGGCTGGTTTAAGGTTGATCACTTCCGGCTGGAGCGAGTGGCCGGCGAATCGCCGGAAAGCCGCCTGCAGGCGCTCATAGAGGAAGCGCAAGCCCTGTACAGCGCCTCCTCCGAAGGCCGCTACGACGGCATGTACCCGGCCGAAGCCCGCGCCACATTCCTTGACGCTATCCAAGCGGCCATTGCGGTGAAGGATAATGGCGGCGCGACCTTGGAGGAGCAAATTCAGGCGGTAGAGGCGCTCGAAGCGGCGATTGACGAATACCGACGCAGCGTAGTAAAGTCGACCTCATACATCGTAAACCCCGACTTTGAAGACCTTACGGGATTGCGGCAGGACGGAGCCACCACCTACCGCGGAGACCCATACGGATGGACGCGCACCGGCAGCCTGACCGGTGAATCGTGGGGCGTGAACAGCGACGCCGCAAGCTACCACGGGCAGTACCTGTGCTGGTACCGATCTACGCCAATGCCCGCCGATTTTGAGCTGTACCAGAACATTACCGGAATACCGGCCGGAAAATACCTCGTAAAGTGCCGCTTGGTGGTGAACGAAAGCCGCCTGCTGACCACACAGCGACTGTTTGCCGACAGCAACGTGCAGTACTTCGGAAAGGAGGAGGATTACGGAGAAAACCTTACCGAAGGCGAAACCAACTCCTTTGCCGGCTGGACGCCAAACGGCTCCTTTTCGCTCAAGGAAATGCAGGTGGAAGTCGATGTGCAGGACGGCAACCTGAAAATCGGCATCCGATCAAGCAACCGCTACAAGGACGGATCGCAGGAAAACAGCATCGAATCGGGATGGTTTAAAGTTGACCACTTCCGCTTGGAGCTGAAAGAATTGTACAACACCGAGCCCGTCGATCCTGTCGACCCCAATGATCCTACCGATCCTGACGATCCTACCGATCCTACCGATCCTGTCGATCCTACCGATCCCAATGATCCTACCGATCCTGATGATCCCAATGATCCTACCGCCGTTGATGGGGTAGGGGCAGACGATTTTCCGGTTAGCATTATCGGCAAGAAAGGCGGAATATCCGTTCGCTACGTTGGCGTTTTCGAGAATGGGAGCGTAAGCGTTTACTCCCTCTCCGGCTCGC
>JAIRMD010000193.1 GCA_031258915.1 Prevotellaceae bacterium | reverse complement strand
CTCGTGAGCGTCACAACTTTACTCTTTTGCTGCTTTTTGAAATTGTCTAGATTTCAGTCGCAAAGAATCAAAGCTAACGCTTTTTCTATGTCAATCCCGCTCCTTGAGCGAAATTCCTCTTAACGTAATCAAGAGGTGTTTGTCATTGCTTCAAATGTTTACATAAATGATTTGGGTTTTCCGGTGTGCAAGTTATGAAAATATTTTGGACTACGCAAAAAAAATTTTTTACACGGGTGCATTTCAAATTGTCGCTCTTTACTTTTAACCGCAAAGAACGCTAAGCTCTTTGCGAACCTTGCGCTCTTACCTTTGCGACCTTTCGACGGCGGAGGGACGCTCCTCTGCTGTGCTCTCATTGCAGCTCTACCCATACCGATTTCAGAGCGCTATCGTCTGACGACCCGCCGTACAGCAGCTCGTATTTTCCGGGCTTAACGCCCATGTCGCTTGCCTGCGGGTCAAAAAATTCAAACGCTGCAGGAGGCAAGTTCAGCGTAACCGATTCGGTTGCGCCCGCCTTAATGTTCACCCGGCTGAACGCCCTCAAGCTCTTAATGGGGCCTTTCGGATCCTGCGGGTTGCGAACGTAAAGCTGAACCACTTCGTCGCCATCTACGGAGCCTGCGTTGGCAACCTCAACGCTCAGCGACAGGCTATCGCCGACGCTGACGGCGCTGCGGCTCAAGGTTGCCTCGCCGTACGCAAACGTAGCGTAGCTCAACCCGTACCCAAACGGAAAGAGCGGTTTCCCTTTAAAGTAGCGGTATGTACGGTTGGACATATCGTAATCCTGAAAGTCGGGAAGCTGATCGGACGAGGCGTAAAACGTCAGCGGCAAGCGCCCTGCCGGGTTGTAGTCGCCAAAAAGCACATCGGCAACAGCCGTACCTCCCTCCTGACCGGGGTACCAAGCGCCAACAATAGCGTCTGCCACAGCCGCCTCGCGAGCCAGCCCAATAGCGCTGCCGGAGCACAGCACAAAAATCAGCGGCTTGCCCAGCTTTTTCAGCGCCTGTAGCGTGCTGACCTGCACCTGCGGCAGCTCAATGCTGGTGCGGTCGCCACCCTTGAACCCGGGCAGGTTAACTTTCATTTCCTCGCCCTCCAGCGATGGAGAGATGCCGCCAACAAAAATAATTGCATCAGCGCCGCCGAGCGACTGCATGAGGAGCGCAACGCTGTCGTCTGCCGGTTTATCGCTCACCCAGTCGCATGCTTTTTGGTAGACCACCGCCTCCTTGGGCAGCTTGGCTTGAATGCCCTGCAGTATCGTTACCGACTGGGTTGGGATGCCGTTGTAGTTACCCCACATCATCACCGAGTCGTTGGCGTTAGGCCCCAGCACGGCAACCTTGCTAAGATTTTTGGAGAGGGGCAGCGCGCCATTTTTGTTTTTCAGCAGCACAATGCTCTTACGCGCCATCTCCAGCGCTTTTGCCCTATGCTTGCCGCTTTCTACCACCGACATTGGGATAGAAGCCCATGCCACGCGCGCGTCATCGTCAAACAGCCCCAGCTCGAAGCGAGCGCGCAGCAGGCGGTGCACCGAAGCGTCGAGCTGCTCCTCCGAAATCAGACCCGCCTTGCAGGCTTCGGCCAGCGCCTTATAGCTGGAGCCGCACTCCAAATCGGTACCGGCAATGACGGCGTCGGCAACCGCGCTTTCGGCCGTAGCGTGGGTCTCGTGGCGACCTTTCACGAAGAAATTATCAACGGCTCCGCAATCCGACACTACCACGCCATCGAAGCCCCACGCGCTGCGCAGAATATCCACCAGCAGCGTATGGCTACCGCAGCAGGGAGTACCCTCAAAGCGGTTGTAGGCGCACATCACCTCCTTTACCTTCGCTTCGGTTACCAGCTTTTTGAAGGCAGGCAGGTAGGTTTCGAGCAGGTCGCGCCGCGAAATATTTTTTGCGTCGAAGCTGTGCCGGTTCCACTCTGGGCCGCTGTGCACCGCGTAGTGCTTGGCGCAAGCGTGGGCTTTGCTGTACTTGGCGGCAGGATCGCCCTGCAGCCCTCGCACAACGGCAGCGCCCAAGGTAGCCGTCAGGTAGGGGTCTTCGCCGTAGGTCTCCATACCCCTCCCCCAGCGAGGATCGCGAAAAATGTTGATGTTGGGTGTCCAGAAGGTTAAGCCATGGTAGCGCTTGATATCGCCCTTGCTTTTAGCGTCGTGGTGCTTTGCGCGAGCTTCATCCGAAACCATCTCAAAGGCTTCGTACACCCCTTGCTCGTCAAAGGTTGCCGCCAAACCGATAGCCTGAGGAAAAACTGTTGCCTTGCCGGCGCGAGCCACGCCGTGTAGCGCCTCGTTCCACCACGCATACGGCGGAATACCCAGCCGCTCAACAGCGGATGAGTTATCGGTCATCAGCAAAATTTTTTCCTCCAGCGTCAGCCGGCTTAGTAAATCTGCTGCCCTTTCGTCAAAAGGCAAAGAACTGTTTTGGTAGGGGTGCTGGGCGGTTTCGCACGATGCTGCGATTGCCCCTGTGAGCATCAGCAGCGGAATCAGGATTTTGATTTTCATAAAATGGATGGTTTTAAAGATTTGACTTTTGTGAAAACGGCTAACGCTATTTTTTTTTTCGCATTTACTCCTCGAGCATTTCCGCCGGCTCAACGAACAAGCCCTTGTTTGCCTCCATGCTTTTGAGCAGGTCGGAGTTTATTTTGTCGATGGAATCTTTGTCCGCCGGTACGCCTTGCACGTAGGTGGTTTTGCGCTCCACAGCCCCGCCGGACGAGTAAAAAGTCCATTCGCCGGTGCGCACGTTGTCGGTGTACCGGCCTTCGATGCGTATCCGGTTGGTGGGGTAGTAGTAGCGCACAAGGCCATTCCGCAGGCCTCCGGCAAACATCTGCTCAAACACAAGGTGCCCCTGCTCATCCTGCTGCATGTGAATGCCTTCCTGCTGGCCTTTTTTGAACTGCTTCTGCTCAAACACCTGCCCGCTGGGGTAGTACCAGGACGAGGTGCCCTCCAGCAGGCCATTGTCATAGCGCTCGTCCATAGCCAGCTTGCCGTTCCTGTAGTACTTCCACAGCCCGTGCTTTTTGCGCTCGTTCAGGTAGCGCCCCTCGCCAACCAGCTCGCCGTTGCTCGAAAAAAATTGCGCAGAGGAGGTTATCCCGTCGTCAAAGTAGTCGATAAGCGCCATTGTTTTGCCATTCTCGTGGTAGCGCACCAGCAAGCCCTGCGGCTTGTCGTCAACAAAAAAAGTACGGTAGGCTATCCGGCCATTCGGGTATCTTTTTTGCCAGTACCCCTGCTTCAATCCACGTTCATCGGTATGGTTATAAACGGTATCCAACGCTTGAGCAGTGTCGGCAAAGCTTAGCAGCAGCCCCCAAACGGCTGGAAAAACAACGCAAAATGCTACTCTCTTTTTCATTTACCTTCAAACTCTTCTATCCGGCTTTTCCACTCCGGCTTTATCGGGATAGACTTCTGCGCCGCTTTGCTAAACCCCGAAAGGACGGAGTAGCTGCTTGCGTGCACCGCTCCGGTTTTGGCGTTGACTATTTCCTGCCGCATTTTGATGCTTCGCTCGCCAACGCCCACCACGCCGGTGCGCACGGCAATAGCGTCCTTCAGGCGGGTTTGCACCTTGTAGTCTGCTTCGGCATGCACCAGAACCACTGTTTCGTCGCGCATTTCAAAGTCGTCCGAAATAAGCTTGTGCAGGTAGTCCAACCGCCCCACATCGAAGTAGCTCCAGTACACGGAGTTGTTCACATGTCCAAAGCAGTCAACATCGCTAAATCGTATTTGAACGGGCGTTGTCAGCATACAGTCAGCATACAAGGGTTACGTGCGCTTGGCAGCGGTAAAATTTCCGTACGCGCTCTCTGCGGCGCGCTGCTCTGCCTCCTTTTTCGAGAGCCCGCTACCCTGCCCTGCCACTTCGCCGTTGACGCGGACAATGCTGGTAAACACGCTGTGCGATTTATCCTTGCTGAGTTGGCTTACCGTTTCAAAAATGGCTTGAGTTCCGCGCTTTTGCGTTACCTCCAGCAGGCGGCTTTTGAAGTCAAACTCGCGCTTTATCAGGTCATCAATGTTAACGTGCGGCAGCAGCATCCGGTTGAGGAAAATATCGCGCGCGTGC
>JAIRMD010000108.1 GCA_031258915.1 Prevotellaceae bacterium | reverse complement strand
TTCGGTACAGCAAAAGCCACAAGGCGGTGAAGAAGCGGTATAGCTACGCACGGGAAAATCCGCGTACGCTTTCGCAGAATCACGTTACCGGCTTGGCGCTCACGGCGGACAGCCTGCTGCTTGTCAGCACGCTTATGGGGGTTAACCTGCACAGCGCCGCAGGCGACGACTTTGAGCGCATCACGCAGGATAACGCATCCATAGACGGCAGCCTCAGCTCTAACTTTGTGAACTGTATGCTGGTTGATGGCGACGTTATTTGGCTTGGTACGGAAACGGGCGGCGTTAATAAGCTGATTCCTCAAAAGCTGTCGGTTTGCCGCTACGTTCACAGCGAAAACAACTCGGGCAGCCTGTCTAAAAATCCCGTTAATGCCATTTACGAGGATGCTCACGGGAATTTGTGGGTTGGGACGGTCGAAGGGGGCCTCAACCGGAAGGCTGCCGGCAGCAACCGCTTCACGCACTACACCACCGAACCGCCCTCGCGCTTGAGCCACAACTCTGTGAGCGCCATCACCGCCGACGGCGAGGGTCGGCTGTGGGTGGGCACGTGGGGCGGCGGCGTCAGCCTGCTCGACCTGCACCGCCCCGAACGCGCCGCGCTAAAGTATATTACGCCGCAGACACATTCGGGGTTTTCCGCCAGCTTTATCGGCTCGCTCTACTACGATTCTATCAACAGCGGCATGTGGATTGGCAGCAACTTGGGCGTTTTCTTTTACGAATCCGCCACCGGAAGGCTCATCTCTCCCTTTGCCAACCGTGCTGCGGAGGGAATATACGGCGCTATCGGCGCTGTTGCAGACCGGCAGGCGAGGCTGTGGATGGGCTGCATGGATGGTGTGTACGTGGTGGATTTACGCTCCCGCTCCGGCGATACGTTTCAGTACAGGTACCTGAAGTATAAGCTGGACGACCCCAGCTCTATGCTGATAGAGAAGATATGCTGCTTTTGTCTGGCAAGCGACGGAGCGCTGTGGATAGGCAGCAACGGATATGGCGTTTACAGGCTTGCGCCAAACGAAAAGGGATTCGACAGCTTTACCTCATACACCACGCAGGACGGCCTAATAAATAACAACATAAGAGGAATGCTGGAGGATGACAAGGGTTGCCTCTGGATTAGCGCCAACAACGGGCTGTCGTGCTTTGACCCGTCCACCGGACGGTTTGACAACTATACGAGGGAAGATGGTCTGCCGGGCAACCAGTTCTACTGGAACGCCTACTGCCGTTCGCGCAGCGGGCAGCTGTATTTTGGCGGGCTGGACGGGCTGGTTGCCGTAAACCCCAGCTACAGCATCCCCCGGAATGCCCCCGGAAAAGTTGCCCTGACCAAGCTGAGCGTGGCGTACAAAGAGATTCTTCCCGGCAACGGCTACGTAGACGCCGACATAGCGCTTGCCCGCACCTTGCGCCTGCACGAGCGCGACAAATCATTTTCGCTGGAGTTTTCGGCGCTGGATTACGCGCCGCAGGCCACCGCCGCCTACTGCTACCGGCTAAAAGGATTTGACGAGCAGTGGGTAGAAACGCCCGCTACGCGCCGGTTTGCAGGGTACACCAACCTCCCGCCGGGAAAATATACCTTTCAGGTGAAGTATATCCCCACAAAGGCCGCTGCCGAAAGCGCTCCCGTAACGGAGCTGGAGGTTATCGTATCCCCGTTTTTTTACAAAACAGGCCGGTTTATCTTTGCCATGCTTGCGCTGATGTCATGCGGCGCGATATACTTCTACAGGCGGCATATATACACGCTCAAAAAGCAAAAGGAGGTGCTCCACCGCACGGTGGAGGAGCGGACGCACGAGCTTAAGCAGCAAACGCTCATTTTGGAAAATCAAACAAAGGCGCTCGAAGACCAGAACAGCACCTTGATGCAGCAAAACGAAAAAATTACCCGCCAAAAAAACCAGCTGGTCAGCATGTCGAAAAAGGTGCAGGAGCTGACCGAAGACAAGCTGTCGTTTTTTACCAACATTACGCACGAATTCCGCACCCCGATAACGCTCATCATAGGGCCTATCGAAAAGGCGCTCAAGCTGAGCAGCAATCCGCAGGTGATAAAGCAGCTCAACTTTGTGGAGCGCAACTCCAAGTACCTGCTCTCGCTGGTAAACCAGCTGCTGGACTTCCACAAGGTAGAGTCCGGAAACATGGAGCTGGTGAAGACAATGAACAGCTTTACCGGGCTGATGGATTCGCTGCTCATACCATTTGAGGCATTTGCCGCAGAGCGCAACGTTCGCATCCGGAAATTCTACCGCATGGCGTCGGCCGAAATATCGTTTGACAGGGACGCCATGCAGAAAGTCATGACCAACCTGCTTTTCAACGCGATTAAGTTTACCCCCGGCGGAGGGACGGTGAGCCTTTACGTCGCCACCCTTACGGAGCGGCAAACACGGAAAGAGCTGCTGTACGTTGGCGTTAAAGATACGGGAGCGGGCATAGCAGAGGAGGATATAGAGAAAGTTTTTGAGCGGTTTTACCAGTCGAAAAATCACGCCGAGCATTCCGGATACGGGCAAAGCGGAACAGGTATCGGCCTGTACCTGTCCAAGCAAATAACCGAGCTGCACGGGGGCAGCATCAGGGCAAAGAACAACCGGCAGTCCGGCTGCACATTCCGCATCACCCTGCCCGTGCTGCGCGAAGGGAGCGCCGGCGGGGAGTTTCCGCGCGTTGGCGCAGGCGTACCGGCGGCGGATGCTGCCGGAGCGCCGCCCCACTTTTTGCCCGGAAAGCTCGCCATCCTTACGGTGGAGGACAACAAAGACATGCGGAGCTACATTTGCTCCATCCTGTGCGACCACTACAACGTTCTGGAAGCCGCCAACGGAGCCGAAGCCCTTGCCGTGCTGTCCGTGAGCAGCGTAGATTTTATTGTCTGCGATTTAATGATGCCCGTTATGGACGGGATGGAGCTGCTGCGTAAGGTAAAAGAAAATTTCCTCATCTCCCACATCCCCTTTCTTATGCTTACCGCAAAAACCGGCCAGCAGGCGCGCATAGACAGCTACCGCACCGGCGCAGATGGCTACCTGCTAAAGCCGTTTAGCGAAGAGCTGCTGCTTGCCAGAGTAACCGGCATTTTGGGCAACCGCCGCCGCCTGCAGCAGCAGTTTGCAGGCAACATGAAGGTAGAGACGCTGCAAATGGAGGAGGAATCGGGCGACAAAAAATTTGTCAACAAGGCGCTGGAGGTGATACGGGGGAACTACAAAAATTCGTACTACGAGGCTGCCGATTTTGTAGCCGCCATGGGCGTAAGCAAAAGCTTGCTCAACAAAAAAATGCAACACCTTGTTGGCCAGTCGATAAACCAGTTTATCCGTAGCTACCGCTTAAATGTTGCCCACGATCTCATCATCAAGAACAGAGCTACCAGAAGCATGAATATTTCGGAGATAGCCTACGAGGTGGGATTCAACGACCCCAAATATTTTACCCGCTGCTTCACCAAGCGCTTCAACATTTCGCCAAGCAGCCTGCTGGGGGTCAGCGAATAGCGGTGGCTTTGCGCTGCGCCGGCTGCGTGCAGGAGGGAGATTTTGTTGCAGGCTGTTTTTAATCTATAGCTGATTTTGCTACCTTTGTTATCCGGAATTTGTAGCATAAATCCAACATAATGAAAACAGAGCAGCTGGTTGAGCGAAAACAGTATATGCAAATCCTGCGCGATTTGAAAGATCAGAATATCATCAAGGTCATTACAGGCGTGCGGCGTTGCGGGAAATCAACGCTTTTACAAATGTTTGCCGACGAGCTTCTGCAAACCGGCGCTGCGCAGGAGCAAATTCAATTCTACAACTTTGAAGATTTGGACACGCAGGCGCTCGGAGATATTTTTCAAATTCATACCCACATCAAAAACAAGCTCGTTGCCGACAGAATGAACTACATTTTTCTTGACGAAGTGCAAAATGTAAAGGAGTTTCAACGGCTGGTAGATAGCCTGTTTATTAAGAAAAATTGCGACGTATATATTACCGGCTCAAATGCTTACCTGCTTTCGGGAGAGCTGGCTACCCTGCTTACGGGCAGATATATCGAAACTTCAATACTTCCACTTCAATTTGCTGAGTATTACAGCATCATGCTATCCAAATCCCCAAACTTGTCGAAAATGGAAAGTTTGGGGAATTACATTTTCGAAGGAGGTGTGCCGGAATACCATAAGCAAAAAATTATCAGCGAAGAGCAGGCCAACGGATTTGCAAGAAGCGTGCTGAATGCCATTATTGAAAAAGACATTTTTGTCCGGCTAAATATTAGAGATAAGCACGACTTTAGCAAGATTATAGATTTTGTATTCGACTCGGTTGGCTCGTTTGTTTCGCCACGCTCCATCTCCGATACGCTGCGCACCAACGGAACAGTAGTTGACCATAAAACCGTTGCGCGATACTTGGATGCGCTTTGCGATGCGTTTTTGCTGTATAAGGCTCCCCGCTACGAAATTAAAGGTAAGGGGCTTTTGCAAACCCTAAATAAGTACTACCTTGTTGACCCCTGCTTCCGCAAAGTCCGGCTAAAGCGCGACATGCGAAAAGACCGCTCGCGCTGGCTGGAAAATATTGTTTATCTGGAGCTGCTGCGAAGATACAGGGAGGTTTACGTTGGCAAAATCGGCGACAGAGAGGTAGATTTTGTGGCCACCGACCACGATGGCTATACTTCCTACTACCAGGTGGCATGGACTACCATTGCCGACGAAACGCTCGAGCGCGAGCTCGCTTCGCTTAACGCAATCAAAGATTCAAACCCGAAATACCTGCTGACAATGGATATTGATATTGCCCCCGTTTACAACGGTATTCGCAAGCTGAACGTTGCGGACTGGCTGCTGCAAAAAGCGTAAGCTCTTGAAAGTTGAGAAGCGAACTCGCTAACGCCTTAAAAAGATAGGATAGCGCCATAAATTGCGCGATACGGCAAGGATTATTGCTGATTACAAGCCATTTAATTTAATGAGGTTGTTGTTTATGCTATATTCATCTGCTACTGAGGTTGTTTTGTTATTAAAATGAGGTGTAAATGAGGTTTTTTGGCGCAAACAATTCAAAATTTAGAATTTAAAATTCAAAATTTTTGAGGTTGTTTTGTTATTAAAATGAGGTGTAAATGAGGTTTTTTGCACCACCAATTTATGAGGCTATCGTAAAACTATTAAAGCCCTACGGGCTATTGGGGAAGCGGGGGCATACCGTTTTTCTATTGATATTATTCCCCTACGGGGAATTAGGAACGTAGCGGAGCTCGGCGTAGCCAATCGCAGATAGACGCAGGCTATCGCAAAATCATACTGCGTAACATAACTTCTTAACTTCTACAACTTCCTACCTTCTTAACTTTTATAACTTCCTAACTTCTACAACTTCCTAACTTCTATAACTTCTTAACTTCTATACCTTCCTAACTTCTACAACTTCCTAACTTCTATAACTTCCTAACTTCCCTCACTTGATGCTATTCATTGCCTCTATGATGCGCTGCGCCTGCTGGTGGTTTCCGGCGTTGCTGTACAGCTGCGCCATGAGCTGGTAGGCAGGCTTAAAGTTGCCGCGCACTTGCAGTATTCTGTTCAGGTTTCGCAGCGCGGCGTTTGGGTTATTCTCCCGCGCGTACACGTTGGCGGCAATCCACAAGCCCGAGATGTCGCTGGAGTTGAGCTTTGTGATGGCGTTTGCCGTAAGGAGAGCGTTCGACATGTCTCCCTTGTCGAAGTAGAGCGTTGCCAGATGGTTGAGCGCGACGGAGTTTCCCGGGTTAAACTTTACCCAGTGCTGCGCCAGCCTCAGCGCAGAGTCCTGCGCAGCGGTGCGCGAGTACAGGTTGATGAGGTCATCCAGCGCCTGCTCGTTGTACACGTCGTACTCCAGCGCCTTGCGGAGGTGCGCCGCCGCTTCGTCCACCCTTCCCCGCTGCATGGCCTGATGCCCGTAGTAGTCCGACTTGTCCTCGCGCTTGAGCACGATGCAGATGGGCACGCCATCGACGTCGACGCTGTAGGCGGTATTTTTTGGCGGGAATGCTTGCTTGTTTCGCAGCAGCTCGGGGTTTACTCCCGTCACGACAAAGATGGCGTAGTCCCAATCCTTGTACCCTCGCTCGTTCCAGCGGATAAAACCCACTGAGAAGTTGGCGGTATCCTTGCGGAGGGGGTAGCTCACGGAGGGGAGGTGCCACGTTACCACCTGCACCTTGCGCGTGCTGTCGGGCGCACCGTTCTTTTCCACGTCTGCCCGCACCCACTCCGCTGCTTCGCGCGCCGAGTGGTAGTAGTAGTCCAGCTCGTAGCGCCCCATGGCTCCCTTTACGCCGCCCGCAAAGCGGTTGAAGTAAACGTACTCGTAGGGATGGTTTCGTACGATAAAGGCGAGCGGGGGCGCCAGCAGCAGCAGGGGCAGGGCGGTGCAGGCCGCCTTTAGGAGCTTGTGCTTAGCGGCGTCTCTCAGGGCGCTAAACCCGAGACCCGCCGCCACCGCTATGGGCGGATACGCAAACAGCGAGTGGCGCCAGCCGCCGTAAACGTTTGCGTTGGAGTAAATAATCCAGAACACCGGAAAAATAAAGGAAAAATATACGATGAAGGTGGTGAGCCTGTTCGCCTTTTTAAGCCCTCCCGCCAGAAGGTAGATCAGCGCCCCTGCGATAGCCGCCACAGGGGAGGACATCAGGATGAACTTGGGCGTGTAGTACCACGGCAGCGCACTCGACCACTGCATAATCCCTTCAAAGTTTTGGCGGATGGAGTGATTAATGTGGGATGCGCTCTGGAAAGCAGCCACCACATTCTTCAGGGGGCTGACTAAGGCGTAGGGCCATATCAGCACCGCCAGCACGTAGCCCGCTGCAAAAATTGCAAGGCCGTAGGCCAGCAGCTTCACGAACAGCTTGTCCGTTTGGCGTTGCGGCTGCGGCTGCGCTTTTTTGCCGGGCTTCTTGGCCGCAGCCTTGTCTTTTTTCCGGAAAACGGCAAGATGCTGACTTGCGAAGCCAACCAGCGCAAACAGCCCGAAGTAGGCCACCAGCAATAACCC
>JAIRMD010000218.1 GCA_031258915.1 Prevotellaceae bacterium | reverse complement strand
CTCGTCGGGCAAGCCCACCTTTTTTGCGACCTCAAAGGCAAACGAGCTGCCGGGTGCGCCAACCTCAAGCCTGAAAAGCGGCGCCATTTTTTGCAGGTCAAAGAGCATGGCGCCGTTCTGCACGTCGGGGGTGCTGCCGGCAAAGTGCTTGAGGTTGGCGTAGTGCGTGGTAACCACGCCAAAGGCGCCGCTACGCACCAGCGCCGCAAGCACCGCCTCGGCAATGGCGCCGCCCAGCTGCGGCTCTGTGCCCGCGCCAAGCTCGTCCATCAGCACCAGCGTCCTTGCGCTGGCGTGGCGCAGGAAGTGCTTCATGCTTTGCAGGTGCGAGCTGTAGGTGCTCAGGTCGCTCTCCAGCGACTGCTCGTCGCCAATGTCAACAAAGATGGCATCGAAAATTCCCGCCTCCGAGTCCTCCGAGGCGGGAACGAGAAACCCGCACTGTAGCATGTACTGTAGCAGGCCTGCCGTCTTTATGCAGGCCGACTTGCCCCCGGCGTTTGGCCCCGATATGAGCAGCATACGCCCGCCGGGTGTGAGCCGCAGGTCGAGCGGCACGATGCTTTTGCCCTCCCGCTTCAGCGCAGCTTCGAGCAGCGGGTGGCGTGCGCTGCGCCACCCAACGGACGGGCTGTCGACGAGCGCAGGGTTTACCGCGCCAATGCTCGAGGCAAAGAGCGCCTTGGCGCGGATGAAGTCAATACGCGCCACCAGCTCGGCGGCCAGCGCTACCTGCGGCAGGTAGGGGCGGAGGAGCGCGGCAAAGGCAGCGAGGATGCGCACCACCTCGCGCTTCTCGGCAAAGCCCAACTCCCGCAGGCGGTTGTTGAGTTCCACCACCTCCGCCGGCTCAACGAATGAGGTTTTGCCGGTGGCCGATTCGTCCAGCACCAGCCCTGCCACCTTGCGCTTGCAGCTTGCGCTGACGGGGATTACCGTGCGCCCGTCGCGCAGGCTCACCTCTGCGCCCGCCTCCGCGTAGCCGTCGGCCTGCGCCTGCCTCAGGATGGCCTGCATGCGCCGCGTAACATGCTGCTGCACCTCGACCGCCTGCCTGCGCAGCTGCTGTAGCGCGGGCGAGGCGCTGTCCTTTACCTTCCCAAACGCATCTACGATGGCGGCAATGCCGCTGCGCACCGCCTCTAACGGTTGCAGCGGCTGCGCCATAGCGTGCAGGCGGGGGTAGCGCTCGGCGGCGGACTGCTTCGCAAAGAAAGCCGCTATGCCGTTGGCCGTATCTATCATTTGCGCCAGCGCCACCAGCTCCGGCTCGTCGAGGTAGGCACCCTCAACGGCGGCCTTGCCCACAAAGTGCAGCACGTCCACGTATCCGCCCTGCGGAAAGGTGGCATCGAGCGCACAGATGCGCTGCATTTCGTCTGTCTGCGCCAGCAGCTCCCGCACGGCCTCAAAGTCGGCGCAGAAGCGCACCTCTGCCAGCAGGTCGCAGGCGCGCGAGGTGGAGCACCGGCTCTGCACCATTGCGCGGATGCTGTCAAAGCCCAGCTTGGCCTCAAAGGTGGCAGGGTAAATGCTACCTTGGGTATGTTCTATTTCTGTTGTCATAGCGTTATGCAGATACACGTAATTCTTGCAGCGCCGTACGGCGTGCAGCCCCATCCATGATTCGGGGGATGAGAATTTTTCCTTTGAATGAGCTAATGAGTAGGCTGTCCCATTATTTTTGCTTTTTCTGCTGAAAAACGTATCTCGACTTCCAGCTACGCAAAATTATACGTTTTTTCCAAGATACAAAAAAACGGTGGTGTCTAGGGTGCATTTCAAATTGTCGCTTTTGCTCATTCCGTAGGGTAGGGTGTTCAGAGCGGTCAGCTTTTCTCTGCTGATTTTTGCCTCCAAAAATATATATAACGCGCTTATATACAGGCTATTAACATTCCGTCCATAGCGGGGACGGAATGTTAGCTTTCCACTGCCACCTTCGCCACCCACCTTTTGCCATTTTTGCCCTCGAGCAGGAGGTGGTAGATGCCGGCGGGAACTTGGGGCATGGCGAGGCCCTGCCCCTCGTAGAGGGGCGAGGCATCGCCGCGGAGGATGAGGCTGCCCTGGCTGCTGAACAGGGAGTACTTCACGTAGCGCTCCTCTTCCTCCTCGCCGTCGTCGGCAAAGCTGCTCTGCTTGAGCTTGATGAAGCCGCCGGCGGCAACTGGGTTGGGGTAAACCGCCACCTTCATCGACTTTTTGCCTTCGCTGCCCGCATTGTCGCCGCCGCTCTCGCCGGCGGCGACGGAGCTCGTGTCGGTGTTCACGTCGGGGCTCGCGTCGGGGCAGGTTTCGAGGGTGGTGGTGGTGTCGTTGAGGAGCGTCAGCCAGACGAACATAGAGTCACTTTTCGTAAACCTGTCGCTGAGGCTCGGGCCGGCGGTGCAGTAGAGCCGGTCGGCCTCCATCAGCAGCCACCGGGCATCGGTATCGCGCTTGCGCCACCACTCGCACGCGCTGAACTGCAAGCCGGTGCGGTTGGCTGCCGGGTCGTTGCTCACCACGCGGAGGCGGCCGCTAAGGTGCTCGTCGATGATGTCAAACAGGCCGTAGGGCTTGTCCAGCGCCACCGTGTAGCGTTTGCCGGAGGAGAGGACAATGGTGACAATCTTGCGGCCGGGCTTGCTCATGTCGACCGAAATTTGGTTGTACGCTACGCCCTCATCTGCATATTCTGCTGCGTAGAAGAAGCTTCCGGACACGCCGAGTGGCGCGATGTATTCAACGTTCAGCGTGGCGATGCTCCGGTTGCAGGGCAGCGCGTAGTAGACAGTATCGCCTATCTCCTCGCGCTCCCAGCGGGCGAGCTCGCCGCCGGTATCGTCGCTGAGCGTAAGCGATATAAGCGAAGCCGCTTCCGACGCGTAGGTGAACGTTGCCGCCTGCTCAACGCTGCTGTTTACCGTTAAGATTTGCTGCTGAGGCGTAACATTTTCCTTCGGGCGTAGCGCCATAACGTCTCCCTTGCCCAGCCCGCTTACAAAGTAGCGGCCGTACTTGTCGGTGAGCGCGACGCCGGTGAGCGTTGCGCCGGTGAGCGCTTGCTCGACGGCGTACGATACGCTTACGCCCACAAACGGAACACCTGCGCCGCATGCCTCCTCGCGCATCGTCACCAAGCCCCAAACGTCGCTATAGCTCCCGTTCAGGGCTATGGCGCCGCTACAGGAGCTGTCCGGCGGCGCAACGTAGCAGAATGCGCGGCTGCCGGTGAGCGTGTAGCTTACTACGATGGGCTTGCCGGAGCCCGGCAGGGTGTGGCTGCCGCCGACGTACTCCGCAGCAGCCTGCACGGAAACGCAGCCCGCATCACGCGGCAGCACGCCTTGCAGCATACCTGCTGCTGCGCCCGCCGCGAAGCGCCCGTCGTATGTTTTGATGGTATCCACCCACGTGCCGACAATGGCGAGCGGCTTGGGCGCTACCGCGAGCGTAATGTTTGCCACCACGCGCTTGGTTTTCTGCTCGTCGGCTGCGCCGTTTGGCAGCGTGAGGCACATAATGAAGGTGGCGCCGCGGCCGGCAAGGCCTACAGCGCCTGCGTTGCCTACTGCGGCGACTTCGGGGTCGAGGCTGATCCACTCAAAATCTCTCTTGCCAACAGCGTTCGGGTCGGGAAAAAACCAGAGGGTGGTGTCGCTGTACGTTAACGTGATGGTGTCGTGCTTAATGCTGCTGCTGCCGCCGCCTCCTCCCGGCTTGTAGTAGCCCGGGTAGAGGGGGCATTCGACGTTAAGTATGCCGTTGCCGCAGTAGTTGGTATCGCTGCCGCCGCCCGGCTCGTAGTAGCCCGGAAAATTGGGGCAGCTCATGTTGATAGTGTCCCCGCCGCAGTAGCCAGTACCGCCGCCTCCGTCGGGACCGTAGAAGCCCGGAGAACTGGGGCAGTTCATGTTGGAGATCTTATCGCCGCAGAGGCTCGTGTCGCCGACAGCTACAGGGGCGGAGGTTACGCTGTCCAGCAGGTTTGCTGCCGTTACCGCTACGGTGATGGCTGCGCCGGCATCGCTCTGCGTAAGCGGGTAGGTGGCGCTGTTTGCGCCGGAGATGCTGCTGCCGTTGCGCCTCCACTGGTAGGCGTAGGTGCCGGGGGCTACGCCGGCGGGGGTGGAGGTCAGCCCGGTGGTATCGGCCCTTAGCGTGTCGCCTACGGTGGCGGTGCCGGCTATCGCTACGATGCCGCTCAGCGTGGCCTTTTGCACCGCAGCTGTGGGGGCGGAGTAGATGCTACCTAACAGGTTTTCAGCCCATGCCGTGCCGATGCCGGTCCCACCGCTTTCCCCGTCGTAGGCGTTTAGCACTCCATCTGTGGAGCCCTTACCGCTTGCGCTCGTTATCATCAGCGTGTTATCATCCTCCCCGCCTACCTCAAGGCCTGCTCTGGTGTCTTTTGACCTAAGCGTACTCGTGTCGGACAGCCTCAGGTTGACGGTTGCCCCACCGCTTATGCTAAAGGCGCAGGGCTTCGGGCCGGCGCTGCGCACGTCAATGTTTACTTTGTGCAGGGTGATGTTGGCCGTGATGCTCCCGCTCACCGTAATGGTATTGGTAGTTGCCGTGCCGTCGCCGTAAATTCTGTAGCTACCATTCTCGGAGATAGTGATGTTACCGTTGGCAATGTTGTACACGCTGTCGTAAGGTTGAGCGAAAGCCTCGGCGCCCAGCAGCAGCGCCGCCACCAGGAGCATAGCTTTTGGTAAAAGACGCATAATTTTTGCTGCGCCCCGCTGTGGCTTGCCCTGCCGCCGCGCCGCCGCGCAGGGAGGGAATGTTGGCAGATATTTTGTAAAAAATGTCTTCATGGCATAGGGTATGGACGCCACCTCATTTTTTGGGGTTACGGCTACCTTTGCTTCCATCATGGCAATAGAAAATCCGCGCCATGCAAAAAAAACATGGTGCGGAGAGGTATAATTTTTTGGAAAATATATTATAGCAACGCGCACACGCGCAACACGTAACTCGCTGAGCAGTGTGTGTGTGTGTGTGTGTGTGTGTGTGTGTGTGTGTGTGTGTGTGTGTGTGTGCGTCAACAATTGAGAATGGAGAATTGAGAATGGAGAATTATTGCTTACGCCGAAAGATTTACAAAATTGCAGAATTTTCAGAATTGACATATTTTCATTAGATATGTAAATTCTGAAAATTTTGGAATTATGTAAATTTCCCGGAGTTGACATGTTTTTGGGCATGTAAATTTTGGAATTATGTTTTATGTTGCTGTAATTGACGCGCATGTTTTTCTACAAAAGAAAATTAAAGCGCGAAGGTATGAAAAAGTTTTCAACAAACAAAATTTTTCCGGAGAATTTTTTTCTTGGGGGGGGGATTCTCCGGAATTTTGAATTCTAAATTTTGAATTTTAAATTGCGTGCGCCGAAAAGTTACATAATTACAGGATTTTCAGAATTTACATATTATCGGAATTTTGAATTCTAAATTTTGAATTTTAAATTGGCGTGCGTCAGCCACTTGCCGTCATCCCGAGCGCAGCCGAGGGAACTCCCCCAGCCTACCACCGTCGCGCGTCGCTACTTCTTCTTCAATGCGGCTAACTCGGCAAGGGCACAGGCAAGGGCAGCGTCTTTTTCGGCAAGGGCAGCATCCTTTTTAGCAAGGGCTTCGCGCTCGGCGGCAATGATAGCGTCTTTTTCAGCAATCGCTTTGCGGTCGGCGGCAATAGTCTCATCTTTTTCGGCAACGATGGCATAATACTCATCCATCGTGCGGCGATATTCGATCTCCTTGTCCAGCTCCTTGCGCTCTACGGGGTCGGTGCCTACGTAGTGTAAAATATCCGTTATCGTCCGGACATCCTCATCGTCCGGATCATACAGGTACTGCTTTACCGCCTCGTCGGCGTCTACAAAGTTATGCTGCTCAAAGATGCTCAGCAGCTTGTCCAGCCGCGTCCGGTAGCGCTCCGTTATGCGGCCAACCTGCACTACGTAGCAGTCGTGCGTCAGCCTTTCGATAAAGGGGCTCCGCTCCATTATCAGAGTATCCGTAAGCATATCGCGGTACTCCCGGCCTATCCTGACGCACGCCGTCGGAATCTCCGGAAGCTTAAAGCCTAAGATGTAGATGGTGATTATGGGAAGCACTATCTGCACGCCGTTCACCATCTCCGACTTCTTGTACTGCTCGCCCAGGTAGCGGCGAAAGCGCATCAAATCGATTTCCACCTTCGCCTTTTGCATCTCTATCAGCACTTTCTTTTGGGCGCCGGTGGACGTAACGACAGTAGCCATAAAGTCAAGGCGAAAAACGGTCAGCTTTTCCTGCTCGCTGTAGTACGTAAACTCCTGGGGCATCAGGCTTACAGCGGCTACCTCCTCGCAGAGCAGCGTGCCTATAAAAAATCGCGCTACCCGATCGTTTTCCATCATCCGCTTAAATACCGTGTCGTAAATGGGGTTAGCAATAAGTATCATGGTTTAGTATGGGGTAAGTATGGTTTGACTTTTCTGAAAAATTCACTGCAAAATTATATAAAAAACCCGGTTCTTCAAGCGTGTGCAGATGAAAAAAAGTTTTTTTACAGAAGAAAGATAAGAAAAAAAATTGTATGATGTATGATGTATGATGTATGATGTATGATGTATGATGTATGATGTATGATGTATGATGTATGATGTATGATGTATGATGTATGATGTATGATGTATGATGTATGATGTATG
>JAIRMD010000216.1 GCA_031258915.1 Prevotellaceae bacterium | reverse complement strand
TTACTCTTTTTGTTTATAATTTTTTCAAACTGCTGTTAATAAAAAAACAAGCCGTTGCTGTTGAACATAATTAGCCTGACAAATTTATGTAGAAAAAAATATTAAACCAAATTTTTCAGGATTTATTTTTTGTTTTGAGGAAAAAAAATCACCACTGTCCGACTAAAATTAGTAATTTATGTCAATTTAATTACAGTGAAATTACATGATAGCGCGTAGGGCGTTGCCCTAAGCTAATATGTTACGCCCTTTCACGCAGGGTTTTACCCTGCGCTAATTTAAGGCTTAACCGCCCTTTTTCACACACTCTCCAAAGGAGAGGGGCTGGTGGTGAGGTCTGAGATAAATAACTACGCCTGCCAAGCACTCCCGCAGCTCGCTTTTGCGCTAAAAGCCACGGCGTACAGCTTTAGCTGCTTTACCATGCTTAGCAAGCCGTTGGCGCGGGTAGGCGAAAGGTTTTCGCGCAGCCCTATCCTGTCGATAAATTCGGTATTGGCGGCGATGATGTCCTGCGGCGTTTGCCCCGAAAATACGCGGATGAGCAGCGACACAATCCCCTTGGTGATAATGGCATCGCTATCGGCGGTGAAGATGACCTTTCCGTCCTCCAGCTTGGCGTTGAGCCACACGCGGCTCTGGCAGCCCTGAATAAGGTTTTGCTCTACCTTGTTTTTTTCGTCGTATGGCGGCAGCGATTTACCCAGCTCAATGAGGTAGGCGTACTTGTCGAGCCACTCGGTGAATAGGCTAAAGTCGTCAGCTACTTGCTGCTGTATTTCCTGAATTGTCATGGCGGTTGTTCGTTTGCAGATGGCGAATGCTTGGCGTAAGAGCTCGGCGCTACTCGCCAGCTATGTCAAGCAGGTGCTCCCTTTCGATGCGCAAGCCCACGTTGGCTACGTACGGGAGCACGTCGAGGCGCATGCCTTGCTGCACCTCGAAGCGGTAAACTCCGCTGCGCGGAAACCTGACATGCTTGCGAAAGGTCAGCCGGTTGTCCAGCACCTTAGCAAATCCTTTTCCGTACCATCGCCCGTACTGGTCGGCAAGCATGTACTCAACGGTATCGCACGTAAACGCGCCGGAGGGGGCGGTAACTTTTACGAACAGGTAGATGTTGCAGAACGGGTAGGCGCTGGTGTTGCGCAGGTTGATGTACAGGTTGCTCAGCATGGCCGAATCGCTGATGTAAACATCAAAAACGGCGCAGCTATCCTTGTGCCATCCCTCGCCGGGTATTGTCCGGTACTGCTCGTAAACGCGGGATGCGTCGCAGGCGCAGAGGCAGAGGCAGAGCGCGAGGTACGCTACGCCTGCCGGTAGCGGCTTACTGCTTTTTGCTGCTACGCTGGTGGTGCGGGTGCGGGTGTTGGTGTGCATGTTTGCCTTGCTTTGGGTTGCTGTTAGCGTTCTGATTTTGCTTATGGTTGCCGGTGCTGTGGGGCTTTTCGGGCTTGCTCTGGCTCTGTCCGTCGGCTTCTCTTTGCGGTTGAGGTTTGCCGTACTTTTTGCCGCGCTGGTGGGAGTGGTGGCGTGATGCCTTATCAAACCGGGTAATGCTATCCTCGCCGGCAGCGCTCACGAATTTCGTTTCCTCAAGCATACTCTTTGCCTGCGCGTATCGCTCGCTCAGCAGCGCATCTGCCTTTACGCCTTTTTTATTTTGCTCCAAAATTTCCTTTACCCTGTCCACAGGTACCGCAACAAGGTTTTCTACAGAGTTTTTATCGAAGTTGTACCACATCGTCCGCTTAAAAATGTCGGTTTTGTGGTGGAACGCCGTTCCCTCGGCTACCTCCAGCGAGTCGAAAGCTTTGGGGAAATCCTTCTGCGCGTCGATGTAGCAGGCGAGCTCGTAGTTGAGGCAGCACTTCAGCTTTCCGCACTGCCCTCCCAGCTTTTGCTGGTTGATGGCAATCTCCTGATACCGTGCGGCGCTGGTTGATACCGAGGCGAATGAACACTGCCACTTGGCGCAGCACAGCTCTCGTCCGCAGGTGCTAATGCCGCCTATCCGTCCAGCCTCCTGCCGCACGCCAATTTGCCGCATCTCTACGCGCACGCTGAGCTCGTCCGCCATGATTTTTATCAGCTCGCGAAAGTCAACGCGCTCGTCGGCAATGTAGTAAAATATGGCCTTAGTTTTATCGCCCTGCACCTCCACATCGCCGATTTTCATTTTCAGCTGCAGGTTAGACGCTAGCTGGCGAGAGCGAATCATAAACCGGTGCTCAAGCGCTATTGCTTCGCTCCACTTTTCCACATCGCTGCCCTTGACCTTGCGATAAATTTTCTTGTACTCGTACTTGTCCGGCTGTAGCCCGTTTCGCGTCATTTGCAGCATCACGATATCCCCTGTGAGCGAAACGATTCCGATATCGTGGCCGGGCGAGGCTTCCACAGCAATAATATCGCCCTTGCGCAGCGGCAGCTCGTTGACGTTTTTAAAGTACGCTTTGCGCGTGTTCTTAAAGCGCACCTCAACAATATCGGTGGGCAGCGCAGCGTTGTGCATCCCCGCCAGCCAGTCAAACGTGGCCAGCTTTTGGCACGATTCTACCTGGTAGCACGCCACCTCCCTTGTGGGCTGCCGTTTGTAGCAGCAGCCCCGCGTGTATAGCATGTCCGTTCCCCTGTTGTCCGGCATAGAATGTTGAATCGTTGAGTTATGATTTTACTGCTGCTTTTTTTTTTGCGAGCGGCGACCTGATTTTTTCCTTTGCATCCTTTTTGCGTTGGTCGCTACCTCCAGCTCGCCGCCGCCGCCGTCGTCGCCGTCCTCCAGCATGAGGTAGTCCAGCTGCTTTTTCTCCATGTTCACGTTGCCCACCCTGATGCGCACAGCGTCTCCCAGCGTGTAGGTTTTTCCCGTGCGGCGGCCTACGACGCGGTAGTTGTCTTCGTCAAAGAAAAAGAAGTCTTGCCTCAACGAGCGGAGCAGCACCATACCTTCAATTTTGTTTTCGTTTATCTCCACGTATATGCCTCTGTCGGTTACGCCCGAAATGGTTCCGCTGTACTCCTGTCCGATTTTATCCTGCATAAATTCGGCCATTTTATACTTTATGGAGGCGCGCTCGGCGTCGGCGGCTTGCCCTTCCATTTGGCTGGAGTGCTTGCACAGCGCCTCGTAGTCGTCGGCTTTGACCGATTTTTCGCCGGCGAGGTAGCGGTCGAGCAGGCGGTGTACCATCATGTCGGGGTAGCGGCGTATGGGGGAGGTGAAGTGGGTGTAGTGGGTAAACGCCAATCCGTAGTGCCCTGCGTTGGCGGTGCTGTA
>JAIRMD010000206.1 GCA_031258915.1 Prevotellaceae bacterium | reverse complement strand
GTTGCCGATTTTGATATGCCGGCGCTGGTGCAATCCGTTGCCGCCCTGCCCTACTTTTACATTGCCTACGGCGCTTCGGGGGCGCAGCCGAGCGAAATCTGGATGGACGACCTGAAAATCTACCGCAATACGATTAGCGAAAAAGAGACGGCCATGCCCGGAGTTGGAGGAGGAGAAGAGCCGCTTACTGAGTTGGTGTACCTGAACACCTTTGACACCCCCAACGGCGCACAAGTTGAAGGCGCAGGAGCTTTTGTAGAGGTGGACGACCTCAACTTCGGCAAAGTATTCAAAAACGCCACAGGCGGCACGCGCCAAAACTACCTGAAGCTGCCAAGCGACGTGCTGTCGCACTCCACCGAAACAAAGGAAATGACCATTGGCGTGTGGGTCAACGCTGCCAATGCGGGCGAATCCAGCACTTACATGTGGTCGCCGCTGTTCACCGCATACGGAGCCGCGCCGGTAGATAACACAAACACATGGCCTATGCTGGCGCTGCAATATCGCGGCGTGGTGCAGGTAAACAATAGCGGATGGTGCGACTTTACGGATGCACAAAACGTAAAAGGCGCAAACACGCTGTACCACGATGCCACCGATTGGCTTGCCGACCGTAAATGGCACTACTACACCGCCACGTTTACCGAAACCTCCGCTAAGGTTTACTTCGACGGCGTGCTGGTAAACGAGTGGGCAGTTGACGGGAATAGCGACGGCTCGGTGATTAGAGGCTTATTCAGCAACGGCGCAGACTTGAGCTACGTTTGCTTGGGCGGCAATCAGGCATGGAATTGGGGAGACCCCGACCCGGGATTTATGTTTGACGACTTTGCCGTTTACAACGTAGAGCTTACCGCTGCGCAAATATCGGTGATAATAAACAGAAAGGAACATCCCGAGCTGGTGTACCTGAACACCTTTGATATTCTCAACGATGCACAGATTGAAGGCGCTGGAACTTTTGTAGAGCTGGACAACCCCAAATTCGACAAAGTATTCAAAAACGCCACGGGCGGCACGCGCCAAAACTACCTTAAGCTGCCGAGCGACGTGCTGTCGCACTCCACCGAAACAAAGGAAATGACTATTGGCGTGTGGGTCAACGCTGCCACTGCGGGCGAATCCAGCACTTACATGTGGTCGCCGCTGCTCACCGCATACGGAGCCGCACCGGTAGATAACGCAAACACATGGCCTATGCTGGCGCTGCAATATCGCGGCGTGGTGCAGGTAAACAATAACGGATGGTGCGACTTTACGGATGCGCAAAATGTAAAAGGTGCAAACACGCTGTACCATGACGTCACCGACTGGCTTGCCGACCGTGAATGGCACTACTACACCGCCACGTTTACCGAAACCTCCGCCAAGGTTTACTTCGACGGCGTGCTGGTAAACGAGTGGGCAGTTGACGGGAGTAGCGACGGCTCGGTGATTAGAGGCTTATTCAGCAACGGCGCAGACTTGAGTTACGTGTGCTTGGGCGGCAATCAGGCATGGAATTGGGGAGACCCCGACCCGGGATTTATGTTTGACGACTTTGCCGTTTACAACGTAGAGCTTACTGCTGCGCAAATATTACGCATAGTAGGAGAAAAAAAGAAGTAACACCTTAATAAATTTTTGAATATGAAGAATCATACATTCAAAGCGTGGAAAAAAGTCATTTTCCTGCTATTGGCGACGCTTCTCACCACATCTGCCCAATGGGGTTTTGCCCAAAGCAAAACCGTAACGGGGGTAGTAAAAGACGCCGACGGCGAGCTCCTTGTCGGGGTTAGCGTAGTCGAAAAAGGTTCGACCAACGGCGTTATGACGGGCGTTGACGGTACGTTTACGCTGACGGTATCCACCGCCACCGCCGTGCTGCAATTCATCTACGTGGGGTACGTTACTCAGGAGGTGGCAACGGAAGGTCGGCTCCGCATTGACGTTACCCTGCAACAGGATACCAAGGCGCTCGAGGAGGTAGTGGTGGTGGGCTACGGCCAGCAGCGGAAGGAGAGCGTGGTGGGCGCTATTTCGCAGGTTTCCTCTAAGGAGCTGATGAAATCGCCTGTGGCCAACATTTCGCAGGCCATTACGGGCAAAATTCCGGGGGTGATTACGTCGCAAATCTCCGGCGCACCGGGTGAAGATGATGCGCAAATCTTTATTCGCGGCCGCGCAACGTTTGCCGGCGACGCCCAGCCGCTCATCTTGGTGGACGGCGTGGAGCGCTCTTTTTCGCAGATTGCCCCCGACGACATCGAAACCATTTCTGTGCTGAAAGACGCCTCCGCCACCGCCGTGTACGGGGTGAGGGGCGCTAACGGGGTAATGCTGATTACCACCAAGCGGGGGAAAGATCAAAAGCCGGTGGTGAACCTGACGGCCAACTGGCAGGTGCAATCCCCCACCCGCAGCAACACCTACCTCAACGCTTACGAATCTGTAACGCTGCTGGAGGAAGCCCTTGCCAACGACGGGTTGCCCTCGCAGTTTTCGGCGGCAGACGTAGAGATGTACCGCAAATCGTCGGCGGGCGAGCTGAGCGGGCTCGACGCCCTGCTCTACCCCAACGTGGACTGGTACGACGAAGTGCTCAACAGCGCGGCGCTCGCGCAGCGCTACAACGTCAGCGTTCAGGGCGGCACGAAGCGCATGCGCTACTACGCCTCCGGCGAAATGTACGACCAGCAGGGGCTGTACAAAAACCTGAGCGACGACAAGTACGGCAATAAGTCCAACACGAGCTACCGCCGGTACGCCTTCCGCGCCAACATGGACCTGCTGCTGACGAAAAACCTGACGGCGTCCGTCAACTTCGGCACCCGCTTTGAGGAGCGCAGCGGCCCAAACGCCAGCGAATCGTCCACCTACTCGGAGGTGTTCTACGAGCTAAACCATACGCCCGGCTGGCTTTTCCCCGTCAGCTACAACATCCGGGAGGGGGACAGGGACGTTGTTCTCTACGGGGGCAGCTCGCAGTACCAGAATAATATTGCCGCACGGCTGGCAAAGGCGGGATTCTACCGCGCCACCAACACGATTAACGAAACAAACTTTATTGCCGACTACAAGGCGGACTGGCTTACGCCGGGGCTGAGCGCAAAGGCCATGGCTTCGTTCGACTACGATTCTTACTACAAGCGCAGCTTTACGGCCGGATTTGCCACCTACGAGCTGAACGACAGGAGCAACTACGAATCGGCATTATCCTACAACCAGTTCAACACCGATACGGAGCTGAGCTACGCTGGCAACGACCAAACCACAACGTTTAAGCTCTACATGGAGTTTCAGCTGAACTACGCCCGCAAATTCGGCCTCCACGACGTAACCGCCATGGCGCTCTACAACCAAAACGACTACCGCTATCAGGCCGACTTGGCGCAGCGCTATCAGGGGCTGGTGGGGCGCGTAACGTATGGCTACGACGACCGCTATCTGGCAGAGTTCAACGCCGGGTTCAACGGCTCGGAGAACTTTATGAAGGGCAAGCGCTTCGGCTTCTTCCCCTCGTTCTCGCTGGGATGGCGGATTAGCAACGAAGCGTTTATGGAGAATACGCGGGGCTGGCTGGACAACCTGAAGCTCAGGGCATCCTACGGTCAGGTGGGCAACGATGTGTACCTGCTGAACAACGTAAGGCAGCGCTTCCTGTACTTGGATAAGTGGGTGCAGCTGAGCAACGCCTACTACTTTGGCACTACCGGCAATACGGGCGTTTACGAAGGGCAGTACCCCAACTACAACGTAACGTGGGAGCGTGCCCACAAGTACAACGTCGGGCTTGAGCTTGGGCTGTGGAACGGGCTGCTCGGCGGCAGCATCGACTTTTTCCATGAGCTCCGCAACGATATTCTGACCGAATACCTGAGCCGCCCGCAGTGGGTGGGCGTGGTGATGGCTGCCGGAAATTTGGGCAAAACCCAAAATCAGGGGTACGAGGTAGAGCTGAGGCACGTCAACACCATAGCCGGCACAGGATTTGGCTACACGCTGGGGGTAACCTACTCGCACGCGCAGAATAAAATTCTCAGCATGGACGAGCCTGCCCTCAAAACCGCCTACCGCAAGCTGGAGGGGCACGCCATTGACCAGTACGTTGGACTGATATGCGACGGATTTGTTACCTCGCAGGATTTGGCCAACCCCGATTTTCCCGTTTCAACTTACGGCAGCGTACAGGTAGGCGACCTCAAGTACAGGGATATGAACGGCGACGGATTTATTGACGACCGCGACCAAACGATTATCGGCTACAGCAATATTCCCGAAAACACGTACGCCCTGAGCGCAGGGTGCACCTACAAGGGCTGGGGGCTGAGCCTGATGTTGCAGGGCGTAGACAACGTAAGCCGCTACTACGATGCGGAGGCCATGTTTGCCTTTGTAGGCGGCGGCAAGGTGAGGGAGCACCACTTGGGGCGCTGGAATCCATCCCTGAGCGAAAGCGCAAACCTTGCCAACGCCACCTACCCGCTGCTGCACTACGACAGCTACGGAGACCACAACCAGCGCCTGAGCTCGTTTATCCTGAAAAACGGCGCTTTTGTGCGCCTCAAAAACGTTGAGCTCAGCTACACCTTCCCGCTCCGGTGGGTAAGCGTGGTAAACATGAGCGAATGCAGGCTATTTATAAATGCAAATAATTTGATTACGTGGGACTATCTGGACGGTTTAACCGACCCCGAAAGCAACGGATCCAACCGCTATCCGATTATGAAGACGGTGAACTTTGGTGCAAACATTAAATTCTAATCATCATGAAGAAGTACTTATCTCACCTGCTTGCCGCAGGAATTTTGTGCGCAGCGTTGCCCTCGTGCGAGGATGCGTTTGGCGACTTTCTGGAAAAGCAGCCGAGCAACGAGCTGACGGAAGCGCAAGTATTCAGCGACTGGACAACCACCACGCAGTTCCATTTTGACACCTACAACTTCCTGCGCCACGGCGCGGGCCGCATCAACAATTCGTGGATGGACGCCGCTACCGACTTGGCCGAAACCAGCTACGCCAGCGGCGGCGCGCGCACAAGCTTTAACATAGGCAACTACTACGGCGGCGGCGGCGCATCGGAGCTGGTGGACGCATGGGAGCACTACTATCGCGGCATCCGTAAGTGCAACATGCTGCTGACCAGAATAGACAGCGTGCCGAAAGGCGCAGACCTGAGCGACGAAATATACGAAACCGACAAGCTCAACTACAAGTCGGAGGCGCGATTCCTGCGGGCTTACTTCTACTGGGAGCTCTTTTTGCGCTACGGAGCCATCCCCATTGTGGTGGATGTGCTCGACCCCAACGGCGACTTGCTCACCGGATACACCACCCGCCCGTCGGTCAAGGCTTTTGTGGTGGACTTTGTGCTGTACGAGCTGCACGACTGCGAAAGCGGGCTGATGCCCTACGCCGACGGCGTGAAAAGCGCCAACGCCGGACGAATCAGCCAGCCTGTGGCCAGAGCGCTCTACGCACGCATCATGCTGTACATGGCCAGCGAACGCTTTAGCGCCGCATCCGGCGTTACGTGGGGGCAGGCCGCCGATGCCGCAAAAAGCTTTATTGACGATTTTGGAGGAAGCTACCCGCTGTTTACCGTAACGGAATCTTCCGGGATAAACGGCGTAACGTCCTACACCAACGCAATTCTGCGCACTACCTATCAGGGCGAAAACAGCGAGGTTATCTTCTTCCGCAACGATGTGCAAATCGGCTGGTCGAGCATCCGGGACGATACGCCGGTGGGCGAAGGCGGCAACGGCGGGCTGTGCCCTTCGCAAAATCTGGTGGACATGTACGATATGGCAAACGGCCTTTCGCCCTTTGCCCGGTACGACGAAACGGGTGCGCCCGTTTACAGCGGAAGCGGAGCGCCTGTGCCCGCCGTCAACGCTGCGAGCGGCTACAGCGACTCCGCGCCGTGGGTAAACCGAGACCCGCGCCTGTCGGCTACGGCGCTGCACCACGGCGTAAGCTGGGGAAACGGCGTTATTAACGTGATTAGGGGGCAGCGGGACAACCCCATAGGAAATGCAAACGCTACGCCAACGGGGTACTACCTCCGCAAGTACATCCCGGAGAACATCCTGAGCGCTGCCCACAGCGGAACAAGTTACCGCAACTGGATCATCATCCGCTATGCGGAAATCCTGCTGAGCTACGCAGAGGCAAAGAATGAGGCCGACGGCCCCGGCGACGAGGTGTACGATGCTCTGGATCAAATCCGGACTCGCGCAGGCATTGCAGGCAGCGTGAAAGACCGGAGCGATTTGGCCGACAAAGACGCACTGCGCCGCTTTATCCGCAAGGAGCGCACGGTGGAGCTTGCCTTTGAAGACCACCGCGCGTGGGATGTGCGGCGCTGGAACGTGGCAAAAGAAGCGTTGGCTCGGCCTGTCTACGGAATCGACGTCTCCTCTTCCGCCGCCGCCTGCACCCGCAAGGTGGCGCAGGAAAGAGTATTTGAGGATAAAATGTACCTGTATCCCATCCCCGAAGCGGAGGTATGGAAAACGAACATCGAAAATAACCCGGATTGGTAATCTTCTAAATCAAAAAATATGTACACAACAGCTATCAGTATCGTGAAACGATTGGCGGGAGCAAGTAAGCTCCTGCTGATAATGTTACTTGTTCCTGCGATAAGCCATTCCGTTTGGGCGCAGAATGAGAAGAGCGCCTTGCGGGGGCGCATTGTGGACAGCGAAGGCAAGCCGCTTGCCGGAGCTGTGGTGAACGTTGCCGAGTCGAGCAGCATTGCGCTGTCGGACAAAGACGGGTTTTTTGACTTGAAAAATGTAAAAAGCACCGACGAAATTTGCGTCAGCAGCGCGGGCTATTTCAGCAAAACCGTTCTTGCGGAGTTTAGGGAAGATTTCCAAATTGTGCTGGAGGCCGATCTGGACGAGTACGCCCACACTATGCCCGTTCCGTTCCTGCGCAAGCAGAAAAAGTTCATTACCGAAGCCACCTCAGTGGTAACGGGCGAGGAGCTGCAGCGGCACCCCATCACCGTGCTCCAAAATGCCTTCACCTCAACGGTTACCGGCGTGGAAACCTACGAGTGGGCAAGCGAACCGGGGTGGACGGAGACGGCAATATACATTCGAGGGCTGCGCACCATGAACAGCAGCGCGCGAAGCCCCCTCGTCATTGTAGACAACGTGGAGAGAGACCTCTCCTTTCTCGACGCATACCCCATTGAGAACATAACCATCCTGAAAGACGCCGCGGCGTGCGCCATCTACGGCATGAGGGGCGCCAACGGAGCGATTATGGTAACGACCAAGCGGGGTGAAGCCGGCCGAACAAAAATCAACTTTACGCAGGAGGTGGGATACCAGCTGCTGAGCAACAGAATGGAGACGCAAAACTCGTACAACATGGCGCTAACCCGCAATCAGGTGAGATACCTTGACGGATTAGAACCGCTGTACTCGGACGAGGTTATCGAAAAATATCGGCAGGTGTCGGCGGGTGAAACGCTGGAGGGAATGGAGCAGTATCGCTACTTTAACACCAACTGGTACGAGGAGCTCTACCGCGAAGCAGCGCCCATGCACAAAACCAACCTTTCCATAAGCGGCGGCAACGAGCGCACGCGGTACTTCATTTCGGGCTCCTACCTCCGTCAGGAGGGCATGTGGAACTCCAAGTGGACGGAGTACAACGACGGGTTTAGCACCCAGCACGTATTAGACCGCTTCAACCTGCGCTCAAACATCGACATCGACGTCAACAGCTTTCTCAACGTATCCTTAGATCTCGGAGGGCGCATTGACGATATTTCGCAGCCCTACACGGGGGTGTTCAACTTGGTTACGTTTGGGGCGGTGGAGGCAAACCCTATGGAGCCGGTCTACACGCCCACCGGCGAGCTGTACGCTACCAACTCCGCCGAAAATGCCGGCCGCCTGCTGGCCTCTTCGGGGCTGGAGAAAAACCGCCGCCGAAACCTCTACAGCACGGTGAACGTAAACGGAGACTTGGGAAGCCTTGTACCCGGACTGAAGGCAAAGGCAACGCTGAGCTTCGACTCCTACGAAACGTTTGAATCCAGCCAAACCAACAGCGTAAACTCCTTTAACTACAACTATACGGCCGACGTGAGCGACGTGTCGGAGTATACCCTTACCCGCTACACCACCTATTCGGCGCTGGCCAACCCATCTACCAACCCCCGCGAGTACTACTTCAACGTCAACTTCAACGCCGGGCTGAGCTACGAAAAAAGCTTCGGAGAGCACGCCGTGAACGCCCAAGCGTTTATCCGCACCTTCAAGAACGTTACGCAGGGCTCCGAATCTTCCAACCGCTACCTGTCGTACAACGCGCAGGCCTCCTACGTGTACGGCAACCGCTACATCCTCGCCGGCAGCGTTTCGCGGATGGCATCCGACAACTATGCGCTCGAAGAGCGCTGGGGGCTTTTTCCCGGCGTATCGGCAGGCTGGGTGGCGTCGGAAGAATCGTGGTTTAAGAGCAAAAACGTAAGCCTGCTCAAGCTCCGCGCCTCCTACGGACGCGCCGGACAGTCCAACACGGGCGCAGGGCGATACCCTTACCAAAGCACCTACGGCTCGGGAACAAGCTACAACTTTGGGACTTCTCAGTCGAGCATCAGCGGTATTGCGGAAAGTAAAGTGGGCAACAGCAACAACAAATGGGAAATTTCCGACATGCTGAACGTAGGCGCAGACGTTGACTTCTGGGGTAAAAAGCTGTACGGCGCTGTGGACGCATTCAAAGAGTGGCGCTCCAATATCCTCGTAACCCGCACTACGGTGCCGATTATTCTGGGGGTGAACGCCCCGCAGGATTCATACGGCAAGGTAGAAAGCAAAGGGTTTGAGCTGACGCTGGGACACCGCAACCGCCTCGGCACGCTCAGCTACTACGTTGAGGGAATGGTAACGTGGAACACAAACCAAATAACCGAAATGGACGAGTTAGCCCCCGATGTAGAATGGCAGGCAAAAACAGGCAACCGCATCTTTGACTACACAGAAGTTGCGGCCATGTACGAAGGCGCGTTCAACAACGGGGTGGGCGGCTGGAACCAGTACCGCTTTGTGCAGTGGGCCAGCGACCCCGACCTGATTGCCTCCAGCCAGCAGGACGCCATCGACCATCCGGAGAAGTACCCCTACAACACCTCGTCGAGCGGCGCGCAAAAGCTGGGCACGGCCGTGTTTCAAGACCTGAACAACGACCGACAGATTGACGTGAACGATAAAACGCCCACCGGCTACACCATCATCCCCGAGCTCATCCCCAGCCTAACCGTTGGGCTTGAGTGGATGGGCTTCGATGCGCGCGCCGTCCTCACGGCCTACCTCAACCGCTCCGTATTCCTCTCGCCCGCCATAAGCTTTTCGGGCTGGAGCAACATGGGTACCCACGAAGTAACCAAAGCGTGGGGGTACTTTAACGACGACCCAACCGACCCGCGCAACGTAAACGCCACCTACCCAAGACCTACCTACGGCGGGTTTAGCGGCATCGACAGCGACAGAGCAACGGGTACATACCACAACGACATCTGGATTAAAAACGGAAACTACTTGTCCTTCCGAAATATAGAAGTAGGCTATTCGCTACCCAAAAACCTGATTGCCAAAATCAACATGACGAATTGCCGCATTTACTTCAGCGGATACAACCTGTTTACGTTCAGCGAGCTGCCGGAAGGGACAGACCCCGAAAAGCCAATGAGCTACTGCTGGTGGTATCCAAAAACCCGCTCGTTTTCATTTGGAGTCAATATCGGTTTTTAATCTTAATACATTTTGAAATTATGAACACCAAAAAATTCTACCTGACTGCAGCAGGCGTGCTCTTCTTCATTGCCTCCTGCAACGATTTCTTGGATAAGGAATATGATATTTCCATGTCGGAGGAGCAAGTGTTTAGCAGCAAGGAAAATACGCGAGGATTTCTGGCAAACATTTACGTCAACCTCCCCGATATTTTTGCCGGCTACACCGACGAGCAGTTCTTGGGCGCATCGCGCGACTGCATGACCGACAACGCCGTATCGTACTGGGACGTACACTACTACCACGCCGTGCTCAACGACGGCTACTCCGCCGCCAATCACCCCCTGCTGGGATTTTGGTCAACCGACGTATACGGCATACGCAAAGCCAACCAGTTTCTAAAAAACGTACGCGCCGAGGTGGTCGGAAATACGGAAAAAGCGGGCGACGACAACCGCCTGTACGACCGCTACAGGAGCGAAGCGCAGCTGCTGAGGGCGATTTTCCACTTCGACATCGTTTGCTGGTTTGGCGATGCGCCCATCATTGGCGAAGACGAAGACGGGGTACCGGTGGTTTTCGACTTGGGAGACCCGGAAGCCATGAACATGCCGCGAACAAACGCGGCAGACGCCCTCAAATGGATAGCCGACCAGTGCGACGTGGTCAAAGACCTTTTACCGTTCCGATACAGCAATGAAGAGGAAAACTGGGGGCGCGTAAACGGAGCGGCCGCGTACGCCCTAAAGTCAAGAGCCCTCCTGTATCGCGCATCCAAGCTGCACAACCCGAATAACAACGCTGAATATTGGAGCGAAGCCGCCCAAGCCGCCCGCGATTTTATTGCAAAGAATGCAGCGCAGAGCATTCCTTACAGCTTGTTCACAGCAAGCCCAAGCGATCCGGCAAAAAACTACTACGAGTGCTTTGTGGCTAATCCGGTTTACAACAACGAGTACATACTTTGCCGCTCTGTTTGGAACACTAACGCAATTGAGCGGCTCTTGGCCCCTTGCGGATTTAGCGGGGCAATCACTTCGGTGGGGCGCACCAACCCCACCCAAAATCTGGTGGATTGCTACGAAACCATCAACGGCTTGCCCATCGACCAAGATCCATCGTACGACGCGCAAAACCCGTACGCCAACCGCGACCCGCGTCTGGAGCAAACCATCCTGCATCAAGGCTCTATTTGGGGCGATGTGCAGCAGGAAGAATCCAGAAAGGTGGACATCTCCCAGCCCGACGGAATAGATTATCAGTCCCTTCATGGAGGTACGTTGACCGGGTACTATACCAAGAAGTTTCTGAATAATATTTCGTTTAAGCTGGGCAACGCATCGCCGCACTCCTGCCCCATCTTTCGCTACGGCGAAATACTGCTGAATGCGGCGGAAGCCGTCAACGAAGCGGAGGGACCCGACAACGCCTACCAGTACATCAATCAGGTGCGCGAACGGGTGGGCATGCCGGGGTATGCCGGCAAAACGAAAGAGGAGCTGAGGGAACGCATCCGCAACGAGCGCCGCATTGAGCTCTGCTTTGAAGACCATCGCTTTTTCGACGAGCGCCGCTGGATGATTTTTGAAGGACAAACCGCAGCTTCGGAAAGCAGCTTGCCGCGCTACAAGCAGTACTACAACCTGTACGGCGTAACGGTGAACAACCCCGACAACCCTGCGTACTCGTACGCGCCGGCGCAGAAGCATCCCACGCGCACGTTCATCAGCCCCAAAAGCTACTTTTTCCCCTTACCGAACGACGAGGTGAAGCGTGCACCGAATCTAAAGCAAAATCCGGGCTGGGAGCTGTAGCATGAAAAATACCTTTTTCTCCGTTTTTTCTCTATTCTTCCTCCTCACAGGCGCGTCTTGCAGCGAGGAAGAGAAGGAGGGGGATACGCTTGGCGCGTACGCCGAAGTCGGCGAGCCGTCGGTTGTGGCTACCACCTCGTCCTCTGCTACGCTCAAGGCTACCGTCCTGAGCAGCGGAGGTAGCGCCGTTACCGAAAAAGGATTCTGCTGGAGCAGCGCACGGGAAAATCCGGACAAAAGCGACTCCTCCGTGAGCGTGTACAGCGCGGCCGTCGACTTTGAGCGGAACATCAGCGGGCTGGCGGCCAACACCGCCTACTTTGCCCGCGCCTTTGCCGTAAACGGCGCGGGGGTAGCCTACTCTCCCGCCATTCGCTTCACCACAGCCGCCGCCGTGCCGGAGGAAGACGAGCAGCTGGCAGCGTTCACCGCGCCCGGCTACCCCGACGACTACTCGCCCATAAGCAGCTGGAGCCGACGCAGCGAATGGAATCTGGCAAACGTGCACGACCCTACGGTGGAAAAGTGCGGCGAATACTACTACATGTACGCCACCGATGCCTCCTACGGAAACGCGCACGAGGGGCACGGGCATTTCCCCTACCGCCGCTCAAAAGACCTTGTCAGCTGGGAGTTTCGGGGAATGGCAATGAGCGAAACGTCGGCGTGGGTAAAAGATACGCTCAACAGCATGCGCAGCCGGCAGGGGCTTCCCGCCATCAACAACCCCTCGTACGGCTACTGGGCGCCTGCGGTGCGAAAGGCGGGCAGCAAGTACCGCATGTACTACTGCGTGGTGGTGGACAACTACATCCTGACCGGAAAGCAAAACACCACTGCCAACTTCGACGGCTCGTGGACAGAGCGCGCCTTTATCGGTTTGATGGAAACCGACGATTTGTCCGCTAACCTGTGGGAGGATAAGGGCATGGTGGTGTGCTCCTCCACCGACCGCGGGAGCAGCTGGTCGCGACCAAACCTCAATAATTGGGACGGGTACTTCAAGTGGAACGCCATAGACCCGTCCTTCATCATCACCCCAGAGGGAGAACATTGGCTGATTTACGGCTCGTGGCATTCGGGCATCGTTGCCGTAGCGCTGGACCCTGCCACCGGCAAACCGTTCAAGCTCGGCGAGCCCTGGGTGGCCGCCGCTCTTCCCGACTACGGAAGCCGAATTTACACCCGCAACAGCAGCAGCAGATGGCAAGCTTCGGAAGCTCCCAAAGTTGTTTACAACGAAGAAACGGGATACTACTACCTCTTTTTGGCCTACGATGAGCTTACCGTGGCGTACAACACCCGCGTTTGCCGGTCGAGGAGCATCGGCGGGCCGTACGAGGACTTCAACGGGCGCAGCGCCGCCGCCGGCATAAGCGATTGCAAGCCTGTCCTGACCCACCCCTACAAGTTCGGCAATCATTCCGGCTGGGTAGGAATTTCGCACTGCTGCGTCTTTCGAAATCCGGACTCCGGCGAATGGTTTTACGCCTCCCAAGGCCGGCTGCCCGCAAACACCGGCGGCAACGCCTACAGCAACGCAATTATGATGGGGCACGTGCGCAAAATTCGCTGGACGGAGGACGGCTGGCCGGTGGTAATGCCGGAGCGCTACGCCGCCGTGCCCAACGCCGAAATCAAGGCCGACGAGCTGGTAGGGACATGGGAGCACATCACCCTCGCCTACAGCTTTGGGGCGCAGCAAACCGACAAACCGCTAACGCTGGCTGCGGACAGGAAGGCAACCGGGGCGCTTTCGGGGACGTGGGAGTGGGATGCCGCAAAAAAAGTGCTCACGGTGGGCGCACAGCAGCTCTGCGTAGAGCGCGAGGTCGACTGGGAAGCATCCCCCCGAACGCATACGATTGTTTACGCAGGGATTAACCCATCGGGCGAATCGGTGTGGGGGAAAAAGGTTGTGACGAACTAAGAGGTAAGAACTAAGAGTTAAGAGTTGGCTTACGCAAGCCAATTCTTATAAGTTAAAGCAGTAGAGACGCACGGCGGTGCGTCTCAGCGACAATCCGGCTGCGAACCGGCGCAGTAGAGACGCACGGCGGTGCGTCTCGCCGCGCCTCGCGCCCCAAACGTCAAGCCCTGAAAGGGCGACATCAATAGCGCAGGGCAACGCCCTGCGGTGCGCGAATCACCCCCTCCCCTTCTTCTTCCCCCGCAAAGCGCCGTCATCCCGAGCGCAGTCGAGGGATCTCCCAGCACACCACCGCCCCCTCTGTCGGCGCACGCCGTCGTGCGGTAGAAATGGTGGGAGTTTCCTCGACTTCGTGCGCTCGTGCCTCGCGCACTCCGCTCGGAATGACGCGCCCTGCGGGTGGGTGGGGATGGCGGGGGCG
>JAIRMD010000188.1 GCA_031258915.1 Prevotellaceae bacterium | reverse complement strand
AACTTTTTATGCCTACATTTCCGCAAATGAGGCCTTGTTTCGTTATGCAAATGTAAAACCTGTTGCCGATTTTTCCTTCACTCTATTCTGTATTTCTTTCACTCAAAATGGGATTTAACGTATAAGTTTTAACAAAAATGATGTTAATGCAGTGTGATCAATATTCCACTAACTATTTTTTATTCAAATTATTATCCATTTCTTTACACCCAAAATGAAGTTATTTTTTGCTCAATAGCATTGGGTTTTACCCAATGCTAATTTGTTGCGCCCCTTTGGGGCTTGCTACTCACCATTGCCCGTCATCCCGAGCCCCTCGGCTGCGCTCGGGGCAGGCTTTGCACGCGAGGCACGAGCGTGCAAAGCCGAGGGATCTCCCTCCTTACCGCTGTCCCCGTTGTCGGCGTGCTTTTAGTTTTTAGTTTTTAGTTTTTAGTTTTTAGTTGGTTTATTCATCGATTCCCCTACGGGGAATTGGAGTGAAGCATAGCTCGGCACAGCCAATGGGGAGAGGGTGATGCACGATTTTCCATATTTTCCGAAGGTGGGAAACTTGAGATATTTATTCTCCCTACCATGTCAGGCAAATGCACGAAAATGACCATCATTGCGAATTATCTGAAAATCACTACCTTTACAATCGAAGGTCAACGTTACTCCCGCTTTTAGGCAGCGTATCCGCCACCAATCGCTTTTTGGCAACTTCTACCAACTTGACTGCATAGCCGACAGCATCCATTTTCCCCCAAAAAACCGACTTTTAGAACAATTTGTCCGAAGTATAGGGCTTCCTCAGCTGCTCAAAATATCCGAAATTTGTTTGCGTATATTTATATGTCAACCAATACTAACGCAATGAATAAGGTGATGATGCTCATGCTATCCGGCTTTGCGCTGCTTGCCGGATGCAAGCGAGGCGCTCCGGCGGTGGAGCCTGTGAAAAACGTAAAAATAGCGAATCCTACGCCTTTAGGCGCTACCACCGAAAAGTATTTTCCGGGCGTGATTAAGGAAACCGCCGCCGTGAACTTGGGGTTTAAGGCAGCGGGGCAAATCCTGCGCGTCTGCGTGCGGGAGGGGCAGCGCGTGCAGCAGGGCGAGCTGATTGCCGAGCTCGACGCTAAGGATTACCGGCTACAGCTGGAGGCTACGGAGGCGCAGTACGCGCAGGTAACGGCAGAGGTGGAGCGCGTGGAGGCGCTCTACCGCCGCAAAAGCGTGTCGGGCAACGACTACGAAAAGGCGGTTGCCGGCAAAAAAATGCTGGCCGCAAAGCTGCAAGCCGACCGAAACATGCTGGCCTACACCCGCCTCTCCGCCCCCTTTGCCGGCTACATACAGTCCGTCCGCTTTGAGCCGTCCGAAATGGTGGACGCAGGCATGCCGGTGGCAACGCTCCTCGACGTGCGTCGGCTGCTGGTGGAAATCAACCTCCCCGCCTCGCTCTACGTAGACCGGGAGAGCTTTGTGGGCTTTGCCTGCCTGGCCGACGTGCTGCCCGATAAGGTCTTTCCGCTAACGCTCGTCAGCATAAACCCCAAGGCCGACGGTCACCAGCTCTACAGGGCGCTGCTGCAGCTCGACCCTAAGCACGACGCCCGCCTTGCGGCGGGGATGACCGTGCGCGTGTCCATCACCTGCGCTACCCACGCCGCCAATGCCTGCTCGCTGCCCTTGGGCGCAGTGTTTGGCGAGGACGGAAAATCCTACGTGTGGGTGGCGGATACGGCGACAAACCGGGTGAGCAAGCGCGAGGTTAAGGTGGAGGGGCTCGACGGGAAAGGCGGCGTGTCCATCAGCGCAGGCGTAACGTGCAGCGACAGGGTGGTGGTGGCGGGCGCCAAAAGCCTCCGCGAAAACCAGCAGGTGCAGGCTATTCCGGAACCTTCGGAGGCTAACGTGGGAGGGCTACTGTAATGCACATTTCCGAAATATTCTTTAAGAAGAAAACCATCTTTTGGTTTTTGATGGCCGCCATCGTTGCGGGCGGAGCTTACGCCTACCTCAAAATGGGCAAGCTCGAAGACCCCGAAATCGCCATCAAGCAGGCTATGGTGATTACGGTTTACCCGGGCGCGTCGGCGCACGAGGTGGAGCTGAACGTAACGAGCGCCATCGAAAACGAGCTTCGCACGCTGAGCGACGTGAGCAACATCAACTCAACCTCTACCGCCAACCTTTCGTCCATCACGGTGGAGCTCTCCTTTTCTGTCCCCGACAGGGAGATTGAGCAGCGGTGGGATCTGCTCCGCCGGAAGGTGGAGGCCGCCGCCGCCAAGCTGCCGGCGAACGCCATGAAGCCGGTGGTGGTAGACGACGTGAGCGACGTGTACGGCATGTTCTACGCCATGACCGCCGACGGATACAGCTACGCCGAAATGGAGAAGTACGCCGGGTACGTGAAGCAGGAGCTGCTGAACGTGCCGGGGGTGCGCCGCATCGAAATATACGGGGCGCAGGCGCAGTGCGTCAACGTGTCGCTGTCCGCCGAAAAGACGGCGCGGATGGGGATACTGCCCGCGCAAATCGTAGCCGCCATCAACGGGCAAAACAAGCCGGTGTTTTCGGGCGTTTACGAGGGCGGCGACCAGCAGGTGCGGCTTGCCGTCGACGACAAATTTCAGCGGGTTGAGGATATTCAAAACCTGATTGTCCAAAGCATTTCGGGCGAGCAAATCAGGCTGGGCGACATTGCCGACGTGTCGCGCGGGTACGAGGAGCCTGCCCGCAACACGTTTTGCCTGAACAACCAAACGGCGCTGGCCGTTTCCATCTCCATGGAGTCGGGCGAAAACGTGATTGACGTGGGCAAGCGCGTGGAAAAGCGCATGGCGGAGCTCCGGCAAAATCTTCCGGCAGGTATGGAGTTTGAAAAAGTCTTTTTTCAGCCCGACAAGGTGAGCGAGGCCATTGGCGGCTTTATCTGGAACCTCATTTCGTCCATCCTCGTTGTTATCCTTGTGCTGATGGTAACCATGGGGTTTCGCGGCGGCATGATCATCGGGAGCGGGCTGCTGCTCACGGTGCTGGCCACCTTCCCCATCCTGCTGGCGTTTGGCGGGACGCTACAGCGCATATCGCTCGGCGCGTTCATCGTGGCCATGGGGATGCTGGTGGACAACGCCATTGTGGTGATAGACGGAATCCTGGTGGAGCGAAAAAAAGGGTCGCCGCTCCGGGCGTCGCTCTTCTCCACCGCCAAGCAAACCGCCATGCCGCTGCTCGGCGCAACGGTTATCGCCATCGCCACCTTTCTACCCGTGTTCCTCACCGACGACACGGCCGGCGTGTACGCCCGCGACCTCTTCCTCGTGCTCTGCATTTCGCTGCTCATCAGCTGGTTTTTGGCGCTGGTGCAGGTGCCCATGTTTTCGGCATACTTTCTCCCGCTGCGCAGGCAAAAATCGCACGGCAACAGCGGGCAGCCGCTCAACAGCGCTATCCACCGCTTTGTGCGAAAAACGCTGGTGAAAGCGCTGCGGTACAAAAGCGCTACAGTGGCCGTAAGCGTTGTGTGCTTGGCGGTGGCGGTGGCGGCTTTCCTGAAAATACCCAACCGCTTTTTCCCCGACTTCAACTACAGCCAAGCTTACATCGAATACACGCTGCCCAACGGCACAAGCCCCGAAAAGGTGAGCCGCGACCTGCAGGCCATCACCCGGCAGCTGCTGTCCTTTGAGCACGTGCAGAAGGTGGCCTCCAGCCAAGGACGAACGCCGTCGCGCTACTGCCTCCTGCGGGCGGTGAACATGGGCGCGGACAGCTACGGCGAGCTGATTGTGGACTTCGACAGCTACCCGTCGTTTACAAAAATGAAGCCGGTGATAGAAGAATTTCTGCGCACCAGCTACCCCGACGCCTACATTCGCATCCGCCGCTACAACTTCTCCGTAGCCACCTCCCACGCGGTGGAGGCGCAGTTCTCCGGCCCCGACCCCGCCGTGCTGCGCAGCCTGAGCCTCCAAGCGCAGGCTATCATGCGCGCCAGCCCCGAAGCCGACCCCTACACCGTGTGCGACAACCGGCAGCCAACGGGCAAAGCCCTGGTAGCGCGGTACTCGCAGCCGTCGGCGCGACGGGCCGGCGTTGCCCGGAGCGACGTGAGCAACGCCCTGCTCGCCGCCACCGGCGGAATTCCCGTGGGCGCCTTCTACGAAAACGACAAAGCCCTCAACATATACCTGAAAATGCGGGCGCCGGACGGAAAGCGCATTGCCGACCTGAACGATGTGCCCGTATGGACAATGCTGCCAAGCCTCGACGTGGACAAAAACGACGCCGTGGGGCTGGCCACCGGAAGCCTGACCCCCAAAGAGGTGCAGGACAAAATCATCTCCTCCGTGCCGGTGAGCCAAGTAACCGGCGGCGTGCAGCTCGCGTGGGAGGAGAGCCTCGTGTACCGCAACAACGGGCGAAGAGCCGTGGAGGTGCAGTGCGATCCGCGCGACGGCTCAACGCCCGCCGCCGTGCGAAAAAGCATCGAAAAGCAGGTGGAGGCCATTCCCCTGCCCGCAGGCTACAGCCTCCTGTGGCTGGGAGAAGGAAAGCTGCAGCACAACGCGCTGGCCAACATGCTCGGCATGATACCCGTTGCCGCGCTCATCATCCTGCTCACGCTGCTGCTGCTCTTCAACGACGTGCGCAAGCTGCTGATAGTGCTCTGCTGCCTGCCGTTTGCCGCCATCGGCATTTCGCCGGCAATGCTGGCCGCGCAGCAACCCTTCACCTTTATGGCCATCATCGGATCCATGGGGCTTGCGGGCATGCTCATCAAAAACTCCATCGTGCTGATTGACGAAATTTCGCGGCTCACCGGCGAAGGCAAAAAACCTTACCACGCCGTGGTGGAGGCCACCGTAGCCCGCACGCGCCCCGTGATCATGGCCTCGTTTACCACCGTGCTCGGCATGCTGCCGCTGGTGATAGACCCCATGTACGCAAGCCTTGCCGTAGCGGTAATGTCCGGTCTGGTGGTGGGCACGCTGGTAACGCTGATACTCGTACCCATTTTCTACGCAGTGTTTTTCAGGCTGAAAATTGAGCGGTGAGCAGCTGCAAATCCTGTAAATCCTGTAAAAATGCTGTAACGCTGTAAATTTTAAAAGATGAAAAAAATAGTATCCACGCTGCTCACGCTCTTTGGCGGAACGCTTGCAGGCCTTGCGCAGCAAAGCCTCACGCTGGAGCAATGCCGCCAAATGGCGCTGCAAAGCAGCGAAAACGTAAAAATTGCCGACAAGCAATTCGGTCAGGCTACGGCAGAAAGGCAGGCAGCGTTTGCCGCCTACCTGCCCAAAATCAGCGCCACCGGATCGCTTACCTACGTCTTTAGGGACATCGAAATGAGCACGTACCTGCCAACCTTTGTCCCCGACATCGCCACGGCGCAGCTAAAACCTAACCTGATGCCGCACCCGATAACCCCCACAACGCCGGTCATTGGCCCCGACGGCAATCCGGTGTTCAACATGTACGCATACCTCCCCATGGAGGTCAGCATACGGGGCGCATACATGGCGGGCATTGTGGTGGAGCAGCCCATCTTTGCCGGAGGAAAAATTATCGCCGGCAACAAAATGGCAAAGCTGGGCGTGGAGATGGCCGACCAAAACAGAGCCATGCAGCGCGCAAACGTCATGGTGGAAACCGACCGCGCCTACTGGATTTACGTTGCGGTGGGCGAAAAGGTGAAGATTCTGGAAAAGTACAGCCGGCTGCTCGACTTTCTGGATAGCGTTACCGCTACGGGGTACAGCATAGAAATGGCGAGCAAAAACGACCTGCTAAAGGTGCAGGCGCGGCGCGGCGCCGTAAGCTACGACCTGCAGCGCGCCCGCAACGGGCTGGAGCTGGCGCGGATGTCGCTGTGCCGCATCGTAGGGCTGGGCTACGACGAGCAGATCCTCCCCGCCGACTCGCCAACGCAAATCACCCCGCCGCCGCTCCCCGAAGCGGACAGCAGCGTTACCGTTACAGCCCGCCCGGAGTACCGCATCCTGCAAAAGCAGGTGGAAATGAAATCCCTGAACACAAAAATGGTACGCGCCGACTTTTTGCCCGTCGTTGGGATTGGCGCGGGGTACAGCTACCTGAGCGGCGCAAAAATCAGCGGACAGGAGATGAGCCTCAAGCTCCCCTACGCCATGCTGTCGGTCAACATTCCGCTTTTCCACTTTGGCGAAGGGCTGAGAAAAATCAAAAGCGCCCGCCTGCAGCAGGAGGCAAGCCGGCTGGAGCTCGAAAAAAACGCAAAGCTGCTGGAGCTCGAGCTGCGGCAAATCAGCAGGGACATGCAGGATGCGTATACCTTAGTCTCCACCGCCGAACGCGCCCTCGAGCAAGCCTCCGAAGCCCTGCGCGTGAGCAGCGACAGCTACGAGGTAGGCATGGAAACCCTCGTCAACCTGCTCGACGCGCAGGCGCAGTGGCAGCAAGCCCACAGCAACCTCATCGAAGCCCGCACCAACTTCAAAATAAAGGAAACAGAATGGCTGAAAGCAACGGGGAAATTCTGA
>JAIRMD010000168.1 GCA_031258915.1 Prevotellaceae bacterium | reverse complement strand
AACCTTATAGTCGTTGCCGTTGATTTTTAATTTATAACCTTTCATGAAAATTCAAAAATTCAAAGATTCAATAACTTCAATATTTTTTTTGTTGCAGAAATATGGCGTATGTAAAGAAGTTTAAGCGCCTATACTTCTAAACTTCTATACCCTCAGCCGCTGCTCTTCTTCTTCTTCTTCTTCTTCTTAATGAGGTAATAAGGTTGTTGTTTACGTTATACCTCAATGCTGCTACTGAGGTTGTTTTGTTTTTTAAATTAGGTGGAAATGAGGTTTGCTGTGTACCCAATTTGTGCGCCATCTCAAAACTCCTAAACCTCAAAACTCTCTAAGCCTCCGAAACTCTCAAAACTCCTAAACCTAAACCTCAAAATTCTCTAAGCCTCCGAAACTCCTATCCTCCAAAATACCAAAACCTCCTGTACTCCTACCCAGCAAGCCTCCTCTCCGGCTACTTATCCTTCTTTGTCGGCGTTTCGCGCAGGGTGTATATTTTAGAGTTCCAAGGCGAGTATGCCTTTGCCACCTTGTTAATGGTAAGGATGTTTGACTCCAGCTCGCTCATCTCCAGCTCGTAGCGGCGCAGCGCACAGGCGATGGCGGCAAACACAGCGCCCGGCGAGGGTTGCTGCTTCTCCACCGATACGGTTACCTGCGCCGGGCTTCCCTTTGGAATAATTCTTCTTCCCTTTAGCGCGATAACCCAAAGCGCCGTTTTCCCTACATACTTAAAGATGAGGAACAGCGAAATGAGCGCCAAAAACACCACCGACATGGCGGTAGTAGTCATCGCAAGGCCAAGCGGGTCGTAGGTTTTAAAGCGGTCGCTTGCAGCTTCGAGCTGCACCAGCGTGTTGTTGGTGCTGGGCGTAGTGCGCTCGCAGAAGCCCCATGCGCCCACACCGTCTTCGCTGCGGCCGTAGCTCACGTCGGGGATTTGCTCGGGGTAGGTGAGGCTGTCGATAATGGTGTGCCCGTCGCTGCTGGTGAGCACCAGAAAGCGCGTGTCGTCAATCTTGAAGTTGAGGTGAAACGTGCCGTGCGTGGGCTTGTTGTCTGCCCAAAAAATCACGTGCTGGCGCGGCTTGATGTTCGTCAGCACGTCGCCCTTGGGGATGGGGTACTTTTTGAGGTCGTTTATATCGTCGCTCAGGTAGCACCCGCCAATGTTCACCGTGCCGTAGGAGGTGTTGAATATTTCTATCCACGCGCTGCGCTCGCCAAAATCGTCCTCGTAGTTGGCGATGTTGACGGTCATCAGCTCGTTAAAGCGCAAGTCGCTCGTCCATTGCCCCTGTGCGCCGGGCGACCACAGCATGGTCGCCGCTACGGCAACAAGCCCCGGGATCCCCAGCCTGCTGCGGATTGCCGAAAAGAGCGAGGCGTTGAGTAATCGTTGAATTATTGAAGTCATGGCGTTGTTAAGATTTTTACAGTGGCAAATTATCATGCTTCTTTGCAGGGTTGCTCAGCTTTTTGGTCGCCAGCTGCAGCAGCGCGCGAATGATGCGGAAGCGCGTATTTGTCGGCAAAATAACATCGTCGATGTAGCCGTACCGGGCTGCGTTGTAGGGGTTGGCAAATTTGTCTACGTACTCCGCCGTTCTGGCTTCCACCACTTTTTGGGGCTCATTGGCGGCGGCGATTTCCTTACCGTAGAGCACCCCAATTGCGCCCTGCGCCCCCATAACGGCAATTTCGGCGCTTGGCCATGCGTAGTTGAGGTCTCCGCGCAGGTGCTTGGAGCTCATCACGCAGTAGGCGCCGCCGTACGATTTGCGCAGCGTTACGGTAATTTTGGGAACGGTTGCTTCGCCGTAGGCGTAGAGGAGCTTTGCGCCGTGCAGGATAACGCCGCCGTACTCCTGCGCGGTGCCGGGCAGGAATCCGGGCACGTCCACCAGCGTAACCAGCGGGATGTTGAACGCATCGCAGAAGCGCACAAAGCGCGCCGCCTTGCGCGAAGCGTTGATGTCGAGCACGCCGGCGAGGTACTTGGGCTGGTTGGCCACCACGCCTACCGAAATGCCGTTGAACCGCGCAAACGCCGTGATGATGTTGGGCGCAAAGGAGCTCTGCACTTCAAGGTACTCGCCGTTATCTACAATGAGCCGGATGACGTCGCACACGTCGTAGGGCTTGGAGGGGCTGTCGGGGATAATGTCGTTGAGCGACTCCTCCTGCCGGTCGATGGGGTCTGTGCAGACGGCCAGCGGCGCCTCCTCGAGGTTGTTCTGCGGCAGGTAGCTCACCAGCTTGCGGATGAGGGAAAGCCCCTCCTCCTCTGTGCCTGCCACGAAGTGCGCCACGCCCGACTTTGAGGCGTGCACCGACGCGCCGCCCAGCTGCTCCTGCGTTACGTCCTCGCCCGTTACGGTTTTCACCACCTTGGGGCCGGTGAGGAACATGTAGCTGGTATCCTTCTTCATGATGGTAAAGTCGGTGAGGGCAGGCGAGTAGACCGCGCCGCCTGCGCAGGGGCCAAAGATGGCCGAGATTTGCGGGATAACGCCGGAGGCTAAGATGTTGCGCTGAAAAATTTCGGTGTAGCCCGCCAGCGCGTTCACGCCCTCCTGTATGCGGGCACCGCCGGAGTCGTTGATGCCGATTACGGGTGCGCCCATTTTCATGGCTTGGTCGAGCACTTTGCACATTTTGAACGCCATCGTTTCGGAGAGCGAGCCTCCAAACACGGTAAAATCTTGCGAAAAGACGTACACCAACCGCCCGTCGATGGTGCCGCAGCCCGTTACCACGCCGTCGCCGGAGTAGGTTTCCTTTTCCATGCCAAAGTTTGTGCAGCGGTGCTCCACAAACATGTCGAACTCCTCGAAGCTGCCCTCGTCCAGCAGGAGCGCGATGCGCTCGCGCGCCGTGAGCTTCCCCTTTCTGTGCTGCGATTCGATGCGAGCCTCGCCGCCGCCAAGTCGGGCTTTTTCGCGCCGCTTAACCAGCTCCATTACTTGTTCCTGTTCTATGCTCATAACACTATATATACTTGTTTTTTATGTTTTATCTTCAGCCTTACAAGTGCCTGCGTAAAAATTTTCCTACAAATCAATAGTTCCGGTGTACGGCCTTTCGCAAAGCTCTGTCAGCACGCCATGCGTAGATTTGGGGTGCAGGAACCCGATGGTGAAGCCTTCGGCACCTTTTCGCCCTCGCATATCAATGGTACTTATGCCTTTGTTATACATCTCAACGAGCGCATTGTCCACGCCGGTTGGTACGGCAAAGGCCACGTGGTGCACGCCCTCGCCCCTCTTGTCAATGAATTTGGCAATGGGCCCTTCGGGGTCGGTGCTCTCGAGCAGCTCAATTTTTGTTTCTCCTACCCGAAAAAAGGCTACTTTCACCTTCTGGTCGGGCACTTCTTCGGTGCGGTAGCACTCAAATCCTAATACTCTTTCGTAGTAGGGAATGGCATCTTTCAAGCTTTTTACGGCAATGCCGAGGTGTTCAATGTGGGAAATTCTCATAGCGATACTTTGATTTGACAAATTATACGAAGGTACGCAAAATTCAGCAAGCAGAAAAAATAATTTTCAAATGCCTTTATTTTTCTTTCGCAAGTCGCTTATTTTCAGCAATACAGGTTGTTGATATTTTTCTGCAAAAAGGCAATGAAACGTGCGGGTGAAAAGTTTTTCTCCCCTGAGCGCTATTTCTATCTGCTCTTTATTTGCTCAAAGCCCCAAAGTTTAGTACTTTTGTCCCCCGAAGCGGATGCATTTAAAGCTTTTTTTAACCGAAATAAAACCGCTAAATTCGTCAATAATTTTGTAAATAATTATAATGCAGCACATTCGCAACTTTTGCATAATAGCCCACATTGACCACGGCAAAAGCACGCTGGCCGACCGCCTGCTGGAGCTCACCTGCACGGTGAGCGACCGCGACATGGAGGCGCAGGTGCTCGACAACATGGAGCTCGAGCGCGAAAAAGGCATCACCATCAAGAGCCACGCCATACAGATGGACTATGAGCGGGGCGGACAAATGTACTCGCTCAACCTCATCGACACGCCGGGGCACGTGGACTTTAGCTACGAGGTGAGCCGCGCCATTGCCTCGTGCGAGGGGGCGCTGCTCATCGTCGATGCCACGCAGGGCATTCAGGCGCAAACCATCTCCAACCTCTACCTCGCGCTGGAGCACGACCTCGAAATTATCCCCATCATCAACAAAATTGACATGGAGGCGGCTATGGTGGACGAGGTGAGCGACCA